>DATEPO010000269.1:0-3668 GCA_035273145.1 Nitrospiraceae bacterium | reverse complement strand
ATTGACCTCTCGGGTACCTTCCTTAGCTTGCTTTGGTCGTCTTCGACGACAAGGAGAGAGTAGCCCGGCCGTAGAGGTTATGCGCGTTGCCTAGTATCCGCAGCATCGTGAACAGAGGGGATGAACCGCCTTTACCAAATGCCGTCCTCACCCTGTCAGCTCTCCCGGCGTCCGTGGAGCAATGGCCCGCGTCACACATAACTGGCGCCCGGCCATACCTAACAAACCGAGCGCTATTTGAGCTTTTCGGGCTGATGCCTCTTCAAGAAACAGCGCGAATGCGAAGCCGAGTAAGGTTCCACACGCATCCGCGGCAACGTAGACTCGAAATGGGCAGAACGGCTTTAACAGCTCGTAGATCTCAATGGTCGTGAACTGGAGCGGCAGGTGGTCTATCAGGATGGTCACCATGGCGAATTCCCCGTCATAGTCCCGGCCTCTCGTAAGCTTGTACTTCTTCGAATGCTTCAATCGAACGATGGGCACGGGTGCACATCGTTTTCACTTCCGTCGAGTGGACAGGCGGCCTACTGGCTTGGAAACGACCGTGGTAACCAATGGCAAGGCCCTATGGTGCTCGATTACGGCATCAACCACGTCGCCGCAGTTCACGCATCGCCAGGCGCAGGCCCAGACATGGTTCACCTGGGCGAGGTCAATACATCGATCTTCCACCATCAGTCCTCTGCAGCGCACACATATCATTCCTAAACCTTTAGGAGAGCTTTCGTGATTATTTAGGTGGCTTGCCTGGATAGTTTCCCGTCGCCCTTCATCGTTGACTCGTAGTCGAATCATGTTTCCGCCGAACCTAGCTCCAGCGATCACATGGTCAATAGTAGACCCATACACTTAAGGTCATAATAGGCATTTGATTGCGTCGAACGTCAGAGGATATGCAGACGAATCGCTGGTTATCCTACATGGTGCCACTATGGCCCCCGCTTTTAAGCCGACTTAACCCTACTCGTAGGAGGAGCGAGAAGAGAAGATGCAGTCCTCATCTTGAGAAGTGTCGTCCCATGCCGAGAAGTCCAGACACCGTTCCACCACGACGTCTTCATATAGGTCATGCTCTGCTTAAACAAAAGGATTTGAACGCCGTCTGGCCTTGCCCACCTTCCTTCACTTCATCGGAGGGACTTTAGTCCAATCGTTTCTCAGGGGCCTCTATGGTATCCAAGAGCAAAAGGAAACTCGAATGTTTCGGCTCTTCATCGCAGATGATCACGCAATCATCCGTCAAGGGATTCGCGGCGCGTTGACCGACATGGTTATCGTCGGTGAAGTGAGCACCGCCGCCGAGTTACTCCACCGGCTTCCCAGCGTACCGTGTGATGTTCTCCTGCTCGACGTAGCCTTGCCTGATGCAAGCGGGATGGACATTATTCCGAAAATCAAAGCGATCTGTCCGTATGCTCGTATCATTGTTTTTACAATGTTCAGCGAGCCCGTATACGCACGACGTGCACTCGGAGCAGGGGCGGCAGGCTATGTGTTGAAAACTTCCCCCATGACGGAGTTACGCACCGCGATCCGGCGAGTAATCGCCGGACAGTCCTATTTCAGCGTATCGTTTGATGAAGATGACTTGCAGTCCGGTCCTCCGCGTTTCGCTAGTGGACAGTTGTCGCGTCGGGAACTGCAGGTGCTACAACGCATTGCGGCCGGTCATACGATGGGAGATATAGCGAAATCCTTAGGCCTCAGTCCCAAAACCATCGCAACCCATCGAGCGCGAATACTGGAAAAGCTAGAGTTATCCTCGACCGCAGCCCTGATCCGTTATGCCCTGCGCGGAGGACAGGGACATAACCTCTAAGGCCATGCCAAAGAAGGACTGTGGTGCTCGCACGAATTATTGCCGATTCGATAGAACGACCATAAGGACCGAAAGGTGAGCCCTCTTCTTAGTAAGCGTGATGCTCCATTGCCAAGACCGACCCTTATTTCCCCTGGCATTTACACATTGTGGTAGCTCCCTCTTAGAACGGACCAGCTAGGCGTTCTCCTAACTTCTCGGGAGTATGACGAGGCATATGACTTTAAGTAAGGGGAACAGGTGGAGGTGGTGATGCCGGTTCAGCAACGTCAGCAATGGGCAGCGTCCGAGAAACAGGCGATGGTGCAGCAAACTGCAGAAATTTCAGCACCTGGCCTACGAGGGGCAAGCTGATGTCTGACAGCGCAATTGTACCCGACAGTCTTACAATTTTCACATGTCGAGGATCTTGCTGGTGGAAGATGATCGAAGGACTGCGTTCGCCTATGAATCGTTGCTCACAGCGAAGCACGCCGACATCGCAGTGGAGATAGTGTTCTCTGCGGAAGAGGGGCTCTTACACCTCTCGAAGGGCAACTATGATGTCATTTTGTCCGATTTTAAGTTGCCTGGGTTAGATGGTCTTGGCTTACTCGTCGCGAGCTACTGTCTTCACTCGCCTGTCCCATTTGTGCTTATTTCGGCCTATGGGGACCGCGATCTGGAGGAGAGTGCAGCGCGGCTCGGCGCCTATGCCGTCTTACATAAGCCCATTGCTCCTGATACCTTCCTCAATGTCATTGAACGGGCTCTGATCAAAGGACGACCCACGATAAAGCCGGAAGAGCCATCGAAGGTATTTCTCGACAGTTCAATGCTGCCTGAACCGAAAAAGACTGTGGCGCGCGAGAGAACACAGTTTGGGAATAATCGATGAGTGGCAAATGCCATCAACAAGACTCCTTCCGTATTGTCCATTTGGGTAGAGTCCTGCGCCAGCGGCGGACGTCCGTTCTGAATTGTTCCCAAATAGTTGCACTAAACGTTGAAAGTGGAACATGCTGCTCCCGTTTCTAACCCCATTACATCGTCCTCGCTATCCAAGAACAACTCCCACACCCCCGAGGGCCTCTGAGCGCACATAAAGTGCCTGAACCCGGCGCCTCGCCTAATCCATTCTCTAAAGACGCTAATCTAATCGTCTTCAAGGAAGTCTTGTGCCATCCAAGATAGAAAGGGCTGCGGATGTTCCTGCTTCTTATTGCAGATGATCAGCGATCGTCGTCTAGGTATTCGGCGAGCATCGACCGATACGGTGGTCGTTGGTGAAATCAGGATGATGGTAGAATTACTCCACCGCCGGCTCCAGCTAGTCTTGTCATGTTCTTGCTCTTTAAAGGACAAACTTCAACCCGGCAAAGAAGAGTCGATCCGTCATATGAAAAGGCACAGGCCGGGTCCACCGAACTTCGCCTAGGGTTGGAGTTTGCGCAAGATCCAATACGGAGGGGACGAATATTTTTAAGATCTGTTGGACGTCCAGCGCGATGTCGATGAGAAGCAAGATCCCGCCGGAACTGACATTCAGGGAGAGGGCGCGGCCCTGTTGTGCCTCATATCGTTCGTTTTCTGGCCATGACGGTATTTCAAAGGAGATAGAACGCATAAATATAATGCGGTCACTATGTGACTGACTGTTCGCGATTATTGGCCAATCAAGTAATGGCATTGGATAGTCTTTTCCCTTGAAGTTGTCCTGTCATGCTCTTTCGTATTCCCTACCGTGTCTATATTATACACAAAGCCTTATTTATACATTCCCCCGTTTTGGCTCTAGCGGCCGCCTGAATGGATAGAGACGAAGCCCGTAGATGACCATTCTTCCGGGCCTCTCGATGAGCTACTG
>DATEPO010000268.1:0-3760 GCA_035273145.1 Nitrospiraceae bacterium | reverse complement strand
CAGCCGGTGTCTGTCTCGCATCGCGCCGGATTGACCTATGTTCTCTATCTCGCTGGACTGGCATTGACCATGGTGTGCTTCTATCGACGTGTGGAACCGACCCGGTTGGCCGTGCTGGGTATCTTCCTGGCGCTCTCTTTGCGGCACTGGCGCAATGTGCCGTTCTTTCTTCTCGTCAGCCTTCCGCTCGTCGCGGAGATCGTCCAGGCGGCCGTTGGTTGGATCGCCGATCACGTTCCAACGTTTCGACATGAGGCGAAGCGGTGGCTCTTCGGCCTGACGGTAGCGATCGGAGCGGGAATTGTCCTGCTTGGTTCCGAGCATCTCGAGCGGATCCTGTGGTCCGGGTGGGCACCGGCGAAGTTTTTTGAAACGACCGAGTATCCGATTGAGGCGGTGCAATGGATTCAGGAGCACCGGTCGGAGCTCGGCGCGCGGCTCTACAACGATTATGGGTTTGGAGGATTTTTGCTCTGGTGGCTGCCGGAAGAAAAGATCTTTATCGATGGCCGCATGCCGGCCTGGCGGATGGGCGATCGCTGGATTTTCTATGACTATATGGCATTGACGAGCCGGGAACCTCCCGCCCTCGGTGTGCTCGATAAATACGCGGTGGATTGGGCTATGACGGCGGTAGGTGGCACGCTCGATACTGTGCTCGGGACAGCACGCGCCTGGCGTGTTCGATATGCGGATGACAAAGTGCGGATTTATGGGAGAACGCTTGATTAGTACCGCCGGGATTCAGCGGCTTGGCACAGTTCCTGAAAACGGTCAGCAGACTCTCGTCGTTGATACGCTCCTTGTGCCGCATGCCGGCGCACGGCGAGCAACTCACGAAACATGCGAAGCCCGTCTCGAACGACATGGACCTTCGAGCCCGGCTGGTCGGTCCAATTGATGGGAACTTCCGCAATCCGATAGTTCCGGTGCCGCGCCACATAGAGGAGTTCCAGGTCGAATCCGTACCCGTCGATCCGTGAGATGGAAAAGAGATCCTCCGCCACACGCTTTCGAAACAATTTGAAGCCGCATTGCGTATCGGTGATTCCTTCAAGACCAAGCCGCTGAGCCATCCGATTGAAGGTATTTCCTAAGACGGTTCGATGCCAGCGAGCTTGAACCCGATACCGGCTGTCGCGCGACCCGAGGAAACGGGAGCCGATGGCCAAATCATTGTCTTCTGACAGCGCGTGCTCCAGCCGCTCTATTTCCTGGATCGGCGTGGCGCCATCCGCATCCGTCATGAGTCGGAGCGTTCCATGAGCCGCCAGCATGCCGGCGCGGACCGCGGCGCCTTTCCCACTATTACGCGGAAGCTGAATCAAACGAACCACCGGCCTATCGACGGCGAATTCTCTGATTCTTGGAGCGGTTTGATCCCGACTGCCATCGTCAACGACGACAATTTCGTAGGGATCACCCCGCTGAGAAAGATAGCGCATGATGCTGGTAAGATAGGGAGGGAGGCGGTCTTGTTCGTTGTACGCGGGGAGAATAACCGAGAGCGTGATGCGTTGTGAAGGACGCGCCATGATCAGCACCAAACTCACCGTTGGAGACGGAGCCTAATCGCAATGGACCCAAATTGCAAGCCGACGTTAACGTCTCATCGGTTGAGTCGGATAGGTCCGTTCAGTCAATTAGGTCAGTTGAGTCAGTTGACCCAAGAACCGGAACTAAATTGGCGTAACGACCGAACAGGCTTAACGGACTCAATCCACTCAACGGACAAACCGACCTAACAGAGCTACGAATCGGAGGTGGCCCGTGCGTTTCTGGATAGTAACCGGATATCTTGTGTTGCTCTCTCAGGTCGCGGCCTGTGCCT
The DNA here is from genome assembly GCA_035273145.1 of Nitrospiraceae bacterium. Classification (GTDB taxonomy): domain Bacteria; phylum Nitrospirota; class Nitrospiria; order Nitrospirales; family Nitrospiraceae; genus JAICXS01. The sequence goes on along the minus strand of DATEPO010000268.1, from coordinate 1,929 downwards.
CGACGACACCGCCGCGTCGGATCGCCGACTATCTTGGACCGCAGAGCATGGAGCAGATCGCAAGCACGCCGTTGCCGCCCAGGCCGATCCATGCAGGTCTTGTGATCGTCCCCGATACATCGGCTCCAGAGGCTGCTCCGCTGTTGCCCGATGAAGCCTTGAATCGGCTGACGGAACGGCTCCAACAGGAGTTGAGCCAAATGACGCCCGTCGTGATCGACACGATCATTCCGGCCGACGGCATCCGGCCGGACGGCGATCCGGCTGAGCTCAGTCGGATCGCCAAGCAACACGGCGTCGACTATCTCGTGATGATCATTGCGTCCAGTACGGAGCAAGAGTACCCGATGACCCTGTTCCTCGGGTGGGTTACCCATGCGCAGCCGGGGTGGCGCCGTGACAATTGGTCGCTGTTGGAAGTGGCCTTGGTCGATGCCAAAACGGGGCAGGCGTTGCTGCATGCGGAAGGTCGCGGCTTCGCGACGTTGGATCGCCCGGCGGCTCCCGGTATTAATCAGTGGTACCCCGTGATCTGGCTACGGCCGCAGTACCCGGGCCGGCGCTATTGGCCGCCTACGTATGCCGGCGCTCCCAATACGCTTCGGGTCGTCGCGATGAATGAAGCGGCGAAGCGATTGGTGCTCAACCTGCAGGATGCTTGGATTCAGAAGCGTCAATTGGAATTAGATGCGGCTGGATAGCGGGATAGCCAACAAGAGAAGGGGTAGTGGAATAGAGGGGGACAGTGGTAGAGAGGGGTTCATTTGGACCTACCTGATGCTCTTCAAGGGCAGAGCCTGACAACGTCGCCATGTTTAGACCAAAGTAGGGGAGGGTTTTTGTCTTTGAATGGGAGTGAGAGGTTAGTGTAAAATTACGTCATTTCGCAGTTAAAACCTAGACGTGTTCTCAATCCACGTCGCAAGTCGTTGAGGGACCAGACATGCACATTATTGAAACGCTTCGGGTTGGTGCATCGGTTCATCGTAGGCGTCATCATAATATCGGCGCGTTCATCGCGGCAGCGGTCCTGTGTGTGGCCCCCGTGGCCGTGAGCGGATGGTTATCGCCATCGCAAGGCCAGGCGGCGGCTCCGCCGGCGGGGATGCAAAGCTTTGCCGATATCGTAAAGAAGGTGACGCCGACTGTCGTCAATGTGGCGGTAGTGGGCGGTGGAGAAATGGGACGCCGCGAGGGAGGTCCGAGGCGGCCGCTTCCGCCTGGTCCATTTGGCGGTCCGGGAGGCCCTGGTGGTCCTGGAGGACCTCCGGGCGGTGGCGATGAGCCTCCTGGAATGGAACCACCTGGTCCTCCGCCTTTTCCGGGTCCTCCTGGGCCTCACGGGCGGCCGGAGCAAAGCGCCGGATCCGGAGTCATCATCGATCCGCGGGGGCATATTCTGACGAACAACCACGTCGTCGACAATGCCACGGAAATCACCGTGACCTTGCATGACAGCCGTGAGTTCAAGGCGAAGGTCATCGGGACGGACCCTAAAACGGATTTGGCTGTTATTAAGATCGAGGCCGACAATTTACCGGCGCTCAAATGGGCCGACTATGAGAAATTGCAGGTAGGAGATTTCGTGCTCGCCGTCGGCAGTCCATTCGGGCTGAATTCCAGTGTGACGTTCGGCATCATCAGCGCGCTGGGCCGTGGGAATGTCGGCATTGCCGACTACGAGGATTTTATTCAGACCGATGCGGCGATCAATCCGGGCAACTCGGGTGGAGCGCTGGTCAACATGAATGGCGATCTCATCGGTATCAATACGGCGATCTTTTCGCGGACCGGTGGATCGGAAGGGATTGGCTTCGCGATTCCGAGCACCATCGCCATGGACGTGACCGATGCGTTGATGAAGACCGGCAAAGTCGTCCGCGGATGGCTGGGCATCGCCATCCAGGAAATTACGCCCGCGCTGGCCAA
>DATEPO010000267.1:0-7004 GCA_035273145.1 Nitrospiraceae bacterium | reverse complement strand
GACACAACGACGTATATAATTGTCTTTCCCATCTGTACTCCTCTTTACGAATGACTGTGCGGCCATCGAACTACGTGCGCGCCGAATTCAGCATGGACACTGAATGCCGGCAAACCAATAAAAAAACCAAAGACTCACCGCACAGGTTACGTAAAAAATCATTTTGCCGATTTTCGTCTGCATCTCGTTTTGCGCTGCGGAATGGGCTACAGATTCCATCTGATCTCCCTCTGTTTGTTCAAAATATTTCGAAAATATGCCATCCTTGACAGTTTTTAAGGGCCTATGTTAATCCTTCAGTCACGTCGCGACGTTTCTCGACAAAGAGGTAAAAAATATGAAGAAAAACTCAAAAGTGTTCGACATTATAGTTTTGGCCGGAATGGTTGTCAATATAATTTTGGCTGTGTTTTTGATCCTTTACTACTTTGATTTCCTGTGATTTCCAATCCACCGACACGTCGTTCATCATCCCCTGACAAGCCCGCTTGACGCACACCGAAAGCCGATCGTTTCATCACGAAAATCAGGAACCATTTTGCTCCGGCTCGTAATACGAATATCGCTTCCTGTACTCGTATAGGCGCCGCCCCGCATGACCCTGAACAGCCCATGTTCCGGTCCCAGTGGATTCTTGTCGGCGGGATCACGGTAACTGTCCTCGGCATACCAGTCGGCCACCCATTCCATGACGTTGCCGGCTCCATCGACGATGCCATATGGACTCACATCATGCTTTAATGATCCGACCGGGGCCGTCGCTTCGAATCCATCATCGACACGCGCCCAATTGGCGGCGTTCAGATCCTGTACATTTCCCCATGGCCACAATCGGCCGTCGGTCCCGCGCATCGCCTTTTCCCATTCTGCTTCCGTCGGCAGGCGCTTACCTTTCCAGCGGCAATATGCGTCCGCATCCTCCCACGACACATATACTACCGGCTGATTGATGCCGCGCATCCGAACCATATTCTTGGCATACCGCGATGGCGGGCCGGGATGGCGATGATTGGTCTTGGCCACAAAGGCCTGATACTGACCATTCGTAACCTCATAGCGATCGATGGAAAAGGAGTCAAGATAGATCGTCCGCTCCGGTTGCTCATCGAAGCCGCCCGCTTGTGTGCCCCGAACGAAAGGGCCAGCGGGAATCACTACCATCTCTTCTGCGACCGGTTGATCATTCGACAAATTGGAAACCGCAAAGTCTGAAGAAGAGCCAGCCTCTTGAGTCATGCTTGACGGATCCTGCTCGAACGGTGTGAGCTTTGTCCCTCTGAGAATGCCCATGATAGGCAAACTCGCCATAAACAACACCGTCAGCCACATGGCTACTTTGAATTTCGTTTCGAGCATGTCACTGTTCCATACTCATGCTCCGGCGCACGGCCAAACCTCGCCTTCTTTGCTCTCACTTAGAGTCCGATCCCGTCGACTCGTCTGCGCTCTTGGCGCATCGAATGCCGATCGTACTGTCCGTCCGCCACATTTTCGCTTGGAATCGCTTCGAAAGACGCGCATTGTGCTCGGTCTCTCGCCATGACCCACCTCGAATCACCTTATGCTGTCCCTCTTCAGGCCCCGGCGGATTCCGAAAGGGCGCCTTTTGATAATAGTCGTCCTTGTAGGTATCAGCGACCCATTCAGCCACGTTACCGGTCATATCGTAGAGACCATACGGGCTTCGACCCGATTCAAACGAGCCCGGCGGAGCCAGATACTTGAACCCATCGTCCTCGCCATCGACATTCGCGTTTCCCGCCCCGAATTGATCGCCCCATGGATATCGGCGTCGACCTTCGCCACGCCCTGCTTTTTCCCATTCCGCTTCAGTCGGTAACCGCTTCCCTGCCCAACGACAATAGGCTTCGGCATCAGCCCACGACATGCCGATCGCCGATAATTCGGGTTTCAAAATCTTCGATTGATCATCCTCAAAGACCGGTATGAACGGCTTACCACGCTTCGTCGCTTTGACAAATCGGTCATATTCGCCCTGTGTGACTTCTTTTTTATCGATATAGTAAGTCGACAAGTAGGCTTGATGCTCTGGCGCCTCATCGGGATCTCCATCCTTGCTGCCCATGACAAACGGGCCTTCAGGAATCTGGACCATCTCACGTTCGTCGTCGCCGACAAGCGTTTTATAGATAGAAAAGTCGCGCGGGGCAACGACCTGAGTCGGCTTGCTTTCTGTTTGAATCGACTCCGCGAGGAGGCGCATCTGCTTGGCCTTATACGACTCGTACACCAGTCCGACAATCGTCAGAATGAACGACGCGAAGACAAAGACAATCGAACCGATCAAGACACCTCTATTTTCCATAACCTCTATTCCTGAGACTCCTTCACGCCGGTCGTCCGTTTGTGTTCAGCCCAAAGATCGAGGAGCATTGAAGATTGAACTCCCAGAAATCCTCCCATCGCCGCGCCGGCCCCTGCCCCAAAGGAGATTTTATCTGTTCCAGCCACGAGCCAAGCCAACGCGCCGCCGACCAGCGTGCCGAGCACAATGCTGATTAAAAACCGCCGGCCGCCGAACATCCCAATCACCGTTCCCATCGCCACACCGATGCCGATCGCAACGGCGATCAATTCATCGCCCATCAACAGGCCGATCAACGCTCCAACCGTTCCCATCACGACCGCGCCAAGCAGCATATCGATGAGCTTACGAGGGGACACCGACGCTGAGGATACCGGGGAGGGTGTCATCGTACCGCTTCAACGTTCATTAGGGAGTCGAGACGGCGATTGGACCGAAATCGATTTCAACGCCTGGACTCGCAAACAGAGAAATACCCCACGCTTTGTCGGCCGGCTCATGCTTGTGAATACGCTTGAAATCCTCATACACGTTGATCCGCTCTTCGACCCACTCGGTCGGCACAAGACCGCTCTGAACCACGATCTCGGAACCGCTGAACATCCCACCCTCCGTGACGGTTCCTTCCGCTTTTGTGCCGCTCCAGATATATTTCGTAAATACGGGGATGAACATCAAATCGGTATCCAGCGCGACATAGATGACGGCAATCGGATCGGCGCCAGCCGGCGCTTTGTGCAGACGCCAACGCCATGTCAACACCGGCTTCGCTTTCGGGTCCCATTCGATTTTCTTATTCTTGATTCGCTGATCGGCATTCCGCACGGCAAGAAACGTATTGTTCTGCTCCCCTTGAACCTTATAGGCCTCGCGAGCCCTCGCTTCATTGCGACCATTTTCATTTTGCCAATTCACCGGAAATCCGTCCGCGTCTTTCGCATGAAAATCTTCGAGGACTCTGTGGCCTTCTCCGGCCATCACCGGCGCATTCGCGCCACCACAAAGCATGGTCGCAATCGCCATCCCGATGAGCGCCCATCCGGCAACAGTCTGTTTCCTCACGTTCACGACGGCTGTGCCTCCTCTGAAGTTGGACGAAGTACTACTCGATCGACCGAGGCGCGCTCCATCAACGGCACACGTCGCTCGCCTCGACTGCTGAGCCAGAACAGAAACAAAGCGGTCAGCCAAAAGACAATCATGTTGAGAGTCACCATTTTAGCCGCAAAGCCCAGTGACGGCGTAAAGGCCCACGGCGAGACGTCCGGCATGATGTCGCTCACGTGCCAGGACAATCGTCCGGACGATCGGATATACCCCATTAAACCCATGACCCACGTGAAAGCCGCGGCAAGGCCAAACAGCGTCACCATGCCGCGGACAGAAATCTTTCCCCACTCAATCGGACCCAGTACGACCGCCCCCCGCATCATCGCGCGATTGACCGACAAGCCGACGAGCAGCACAGTCAAGGTCGTCACGGCTTGAGGCGTCGATAGGCCGACCCGCACGCTCGCGGGCAGATAGAAGCCATACACCGATAACCAGATGATGTGAAGGACTCCCACGCTAAAGACAGCCCCGAGAATCGCATTGCCCAGTGGGGCCCACGACACCGTGATCGTCCGGTTGGCGCGCCGGTAAAAGATGTAACTGAGGGCGGTCAGGCACATCATCACATTGATCGCACCATTCTTAGCCGACATCACGCCATAGTTGCCGATCACCGGATGCTGTGCGCCACCCATCGCACGTACTTCGCTGGGCGACATCAACATTGTATGGGGCGTAAACCACACCACCAGGCAGGCAAACAGGGCATAGACCAAGTACTTGAGATAAACCTGATACCGCTCGCCGCCCCGCAATCGTCCCATGCTTTGCCAGAGATAGTAATTGATGCCGAGAAAGAGCACACCGACGAGCAAGGCTTGCACGACGAACAACCAGGTCAGCAAACCACCCATCATCGTAACACCCATGCTTTGACTAAACGAATAGACGGATCGCATCAGCCAATAGCCTGCAATGGGCATCGGCAAGAGCGCGCACACGGTCACGAACAGAAAAACATAGCCGACCCAATCAAAATACGCGCGCTCCTCATCTGACTTACTGGTTAAAAACCGATAGGCAGAATAGGCGATGACGACTGCGCCCCCGGACATGATATCGGCCAGAAAGCGATGTACATTCAGCGGATTCCACAGCGCCGAGTGAAGAAGATGCCAGACATTGCCGAGATAGTGCCCCTTTTCATCGACACCGGCCGGCGACATCATAAACGCGATCCACGCATTCGCGAGAAACAACAGAGCCGTACCCATGGCGTTGGCCAATACGCCGAGAGTGGCATGCATCCATTTGCCGGTCCCATGTCGCAGACGATCCCAACTGTAGTAGTAGACGATGAGTAAGATCGATTCCGCCATGAAGACCAAGGCATAGATCGGCATCATGGACTTAAACGTCCCGCCCATGTAGCTCATGAAACTCGGATAGAGCGCAATGAAGAGCGTCAGCATAATGCTGCCGACAACAGCCGTCAGAGAAAGGGCAAGCAGGGCGACCTTCAAAAAATGGCGCGCCATTTGGTCATAGCGCGATGCCATCGATCGGTCTCGAACCATGAGACCGGCAAACTCCATGATGACGCAAAACATCGGAAGCGCCAGCACGAAACCGCCGAAATAGGTATGTTGCTGAGTGACAAACCAGACGAGCAGTCGACTATCGAATGCGCCATACCGCGGATAGACGATGGCCTCCGAAGACGGGGCCGCAGGGCCCATTCGAACTCCATCAGTCTTGTAGTAGACATCCTTCGAAGAACGAAAATCCCCTGCAGCCACGCCGGCGGTGATGAAAAGGAGGAGTACGAACACGAATCCAGCGAATTGACGAGATATTGATAATTTCGCCGTCATTATTATTCAGCCTTGCTACCGAGGTTTCCGAGGATCGGCTCGGACAACGCCATGGCAGTCTCTTGGGAATGCGGCGTCTTCTTCGACAACAATCCCATCACGAACGGACACCGCAAGAGAGACGGTGGAACGACCTGATGAATACGGTCTTCCTGGTAGCGACGGCCGCCGAGAAAGTAGCTGTAGACCGCCATCACGCCGGCTACGACGCTTGCGGTGAAGCCCTGCGACCAGAGCATCTCCGTGTCCCATCGCAACACGAAGGTCATGATCCCGGACACGACGAGATAATAGGTCGCTGCGAATGCCAGGCCGGGCCACCACCAAAACCGAAACAGCTCCGACCAGCTCACGGCCGATAATCGACCTTGCCAGCCACCGGGACGCTGTTCTCCCGCCATATAGGCCAGAAGCGTCACCGTCCCGGCGACGAGCGTGACAATCACGAATTGAGCCAATTCAGTCTCGCCCAAAGGAACATACGTCGCCGCCATCGCCACATTGAGACAAGTCGCGGCACCGAGAAACGCCCACTGAAGCACCTGATACGGCTGCTCCCCAACGTACCGCCGAAAGATTTCCCCATCGGGAAACGTCAGGATCCACCTCCCCTCCTGTTGCAATCGTCGGATATGCCCTATTTCAAAGGCATCACGCGCGACGGACGTACAGGCGATGATGATCGCCATCATGGCCGGGCCGTCGGGATGGTGAAGAAAATCGTAATGCGCCAGAATTTTGAGCAGCGCTAACACCAGCAATGAGAGTTGCACGCCGTAGGCAAAGCCGATCCATCCGACGAGCCAGACGAATCGCCTTAGACCGTCCTCTCGCCAGGCCATGACGAGGCGACAACCGCGGCCGACTCGATAGGCCCAGACAGCCGTGGCGGCTGAGATCAACCCGCTGATCGTGAGGAGGACCAGGGGGTCGGAAAGCGGCACGACAGACTTCGCGACACGATAGACCACGAAGGCGACGAGGCCCGGGACCATCATCACCCAGCGCTTCCGCTTCCGAACAGACTCTTCCGTCACGGCAAGTGTGAGACTGGGAAGCAACCGCAATGCAAGGCGATGGAGCATCTTAAGCAGCCCTGAGTGCCGGGTACTGAGTACTGAGTGAATTGATAAAATTCAGAGTGGACATTTCCAATACTTCAGGACTGAGAACTTCCTTTGAACATGCCAAAATAGCGGCCTTTAACCTCTTCCATGAGTGCCACGGTCACCTGAGATTGTCCTTTGTCGAGGGCGGTCCGCTCCAGTTCCTGGCGTGCCATCGCGCGCACGGGAACCGGCACCTTTTCAAGCCGCTGCTCAGCCTCAATGTCCCAGTCAACTTGGCCGCCATGGCGCGCCTGTCCAAGTAGCGCCCATGTCATCAGGCGTTGCTGCTGGCTGCGCGCAAACGTTTCGGCCTCCGGCTTGACCAGTGCTTGGACATAGGGCGGCAGACGTTCTAAGGCATGGCGAGCGGCATCACTCCACAGAAATCGATCGACCAACTTGACGGTCTCGTCCGGTGTTCCGATCGCGCCAATGTGTACGGCACAACGCCGACATTCTAATCGAACCATCCACTCGGACGCTCCAGCGCCGTTCCAGCACTCATCAACGCCTTCTGTATGCATCCAGTTCCCGCATCCACACACCAGCATTGCTTCACTCACAACTTCTGCAAAGAAGTTCAAAAAGGTGGTTGATTACTATCCAATCTTGCCCGGATAGAGTATGTACAGCATGATATAA
>DATEPO010000266.1:0-6737 GCA_035273145.1 Nitrospiraceae bacterium | reverse complement strand
GTAGTCACGTCCTTATCCGGGGCGGCTATTCAGGACATCCTGACGGTTCTTCATCGGCGCTGTTCGATTCTCAAGGTGTTGATCTTTCCTGTCGCCGTTCAAGGGGATGGCGCTGCCGATCAGATTGCCCATGCTATTCGTACGCTAAGTCTATCCGGAGATGTGGATGTCATCATCGTGGGGCGAGGGGGAGGGTCTTGGGAGGATCTCTGGTGTTTTAACGAAGAAACTGTCGTGCGAGCGATCGCCGGCTCACCGGTTCCGGTGGTGTCGGCGGTCGGCCATGAAGTCGACTATACATTGGCTGATTTTGCCGCAGACTTTCGCGCTCCGACGCCGTCGGCCGCAGCTGAAGCGGTCGCTCCGGTTCTTCAGGATCTGGTTCGCGCAATCCGTCATCTGGGTGTGCGCCAGGAACGCGGCATACGGGCGCATGTCGACCTCATGCAGCGTCAGGTCGCCGACTACTGTAGCGCGATGACACTGCTTTTATTCCGGATTCAACGCTACAGCCAACAACTGGATGAAGCAGCCGACCGATTGCGCACGTCGCTAAGAGTATCTCTGGAAGGCTTCCGACAGCGAGTCCAGCAGGCGCGCCACGGAGGCATGGTTAATAGTCCTCGCAACAAAATCCAAAGATATCTCTTGTCGATGCCCTACCTCATGAAGCGGATAGAAGAATGTATCCATGCGCGGCTAGCTTTTCGTCGGGAAAGACTGCGATCCTTACTCTCGGCGTTGGACACGCTCAGCCCGCTCGCCATTCTTGCACGCGGCTATAGCCTGGTACAGACTATTCCCGATGGCAGGACGGTAAGGCGGGCGTCCGATGTAGCGGTCGATGATGAGGTCGGGATCACGCTTGCCGAAGGGCGCCTGATGTGCGAAGTTCGTCAGATCTCATCCGAGTCCGCGCGCTTGACCTGATGTTGTGTCACGGTATAATACGACCCACTTCCCTGGTACACTGAAATGGCCACGATCAAATTTGAAGATGCATTGGCTCGGCTGGAGAGTATTGCCACTGAATTAGAAAATGGCGATTTGCCGCTGGATGAGTCCCTGAAGATTTTTGAAGAAGGCATCCGGCTCTCGAAGACCTGTTTAAAGATGTTGGATGAAGCCGAACGGAAGGTCGAAATCTTAATTCAGGATAAGGACGGGAAAAAGAGGCTTCGAGCCTATAACGTCGGGGCTGAGGAGGCCGATGAATCCCTCCCGTCAGGCTGAGCCGTTTCCACCCGCCATTTCTTATCCGACTATTCCAACTCGCTTCCTCATGCGACAGAAGCCAGGACGTGATCGATTGGACCGTACCCTCGTGTCTCGCGGATTGGCTGAGAGCCGCGAGCAAGCCGCTCGGCTTATCCTATCCGGGAATGTTCGCGTGGATGGCATTCCTGCGGACAAGCAGGCGCGTCTTGTCTGCCGTGAGGCAAAGATCGACGTCGTCGGAAAAGCGGAGCCGTACGTCAGCCGAGGGGGGCGGAAGCTTGAAGCGGCGCTTGAGGCGTTTCACATTGACCCGCGTGGCTTGATTGCCATGGATGTAGGCGCTTCGACCGGAGGCTTTACCGATTGTCTCCTGCAGCGCGGCGCACAGCGTGTTTATGCCGTCGATGTAGGATATGGCCAACTTGACTGGCGGATACGGCAAGATCCACACGTAGTCGTCCTCGATCGTCAGAATATCCGATATCTTCCCGCTTCATCTGTGCCTGATCCGATTGACCTCGCAGTCATTGATGTTTCTTTTATCTCATTGGCGTTGGTCCTTCCGGCCGTTCTTTTATTCCTCCGTCGACCGGCATGGGTTGTGGCATTAATCAAGCCACAATTTGAAGTAGGGCGCGGTCAAGTGGGACGTGGCGGCATTGTGAGGGATGACACTCAGCGTCAGGCCGTCAGTGAACGAATCGTCGCGTGCGCTCAGCAGCATGGGTTCGTAAGCCTCGGGTTAGTGGACTCCCCTGTGCATGGGCAAAAAGGTAACCGCGAGATTCTGAGTGGATGGAGGTGGTCGACGATCAATCGCAGCGGTAGGGATGGAGAAGTAGAGATTTTTGAGGAGACGACATGAAAATTTTAGTGACAGGCGGTGCGGGATTTATCGGGTCCCATCTGGTCGACCGGTTGGTTCAGGAGGGCCATGAAGTGGTGGCCGTCGACAATCTCTCATCGGGTAAACGAAAAAACTTGAATCGTGCTGCGGAGTTCTACAAAACAGATATTCAAAGCTCTCGTTTAGAGCAAGTCTTTCGAAAGGAACGACCATCGGTCGTGGTGCACCTCGCGGCTCAGATTAACGTTCGCCGTTCCGTTGATGACCCTATATTTGATGCGCAGGTCAATATTCTCGGCCTGTTGAATTTGCTGGAACAGGCGGTCAAGCATGGAGTACGGAAAATTATCTTTGCGTCTTCAGGTGGCGCCGTCTACGGTGAGCAGGAAATATTTCCCGCCCCCGAGTCGCATTCCACACGGCCCCTCTCGCCGTACGGCATTACCAAGCTGACGGGTGAGCATTACTTAGCCTATTACCAATATCTCAGCGGCATTCAGTATGTCATTCTCCGCTTTGCTAACGTGTATGGACCTCGTCAAGATCCGGAAGGGGAGGCTGGGGTGATATCCATTTTTGCCAAAAAAATGTTAGCCGGTGAACAACCGATCATTAACGGGAATGGCCGGCAGACAAGAGATTTTGTCTATGTTGAAGATGTCGTCGAGGCCAATCTAGCGGTGATGGGGCAAGAGATCCAAGGTATCTATAATGTAGGGACCGGTCAGGAGACGACGGTCAATGACTTGTTTAAGACGCTCGCCGAACTCACGGGCTGTGGATTCAAAGGGATCCATGGTCCAGCCAAGAAGGGCGAACAAGCCAGAAGTGTCGTGGATATCAGCAAAATTCATCAGGACATAGGGTGGGAACCAAGGGTGGCGTTACAGGACGGGCTCAAGCGGACCGCTGACTTCTTTCGTGACGAACTGGCGCGCAGTACTCATTAGCTGAGATCAAAGGTTAGCGGTATCGCGGAACGGTCGGATCGACCTGTACAGACCACGCGTCAATACCTCCCACCAAATTTTTAACGTTGGTAAACCCTTGTTGGAGGAGAAATCCTACCGCGTCCGCGCTTCGCATTCCATGGTGACAGTAGGCTACGATTTCAGCATTTCGATCTAGTTTTTCCATCGATTGAGGTAAAGTCCCCAGCGGAATCAAGACCGACCCTTCCAGCTTGGCAAGGGAATATTCGTATGGTTCTCGCACATCGAGTAAAAACGGCTTCTTGTCGGTATCCAACCGCTGCTTGAGTTCTTGAACGCTCATTGTATAGCTCATAATGCCTCCTTAATAGACTAACCATCATAAGCCTTTGTTTTCACACGTGTCAACGGATAACAAGAGAGGGAATGTATGGAGCCGGGGGAAGATTTTCAGTCATCGCCAACTCAAGCAATTATTGTCCTAGTCACAACAGCTTCTGAGGAAGAGGCAACAACAATTGGAAGGACGACAGTGAAACAGGGTTTAGCCGCCTGTGCCAACATTCTTGCCTTGAAGAAATCCATCTTTCAATGGGAAGGACAGATAGTCGAAGAGCAGGAATGTTTAATGATCATAAAATCAAGAACGGATTTGTTCGAGGAACTTTCCACAGCTGTGAAACGACTCCATAGCTACAAAGTGCCGGAAATCATTGCCGTGCCGATCGTGAAAGGTTTGCAGGATTATCTGAATTGGGTAATAGAATCTACTCGTATAAGTGGTTGAATTGTATGAAGACTCAAACAAAACTGTTGACCGTCGCCGGTAGTTTGGCTACACTTGGCTCTGTCACAGATTCGGATTCTGATACAGAGGGAGCAGGGGTATGGACGAGCCAAAAGATGCCTATACAGTGATGATCTTCAGGGGGTCGATGTCAGGTCCTCTTAAGTTCAGCTTCTCCCGATCCTTAATACGAAAAGCTGTTGGGTTTGGGTTGGCGCTCCTTGTAATCGAGGCCGTACTCCTTTCTCAGACTGTCATGAGAATTGGAGAGATCTGGGAGCTCAAAGCCTTGAGGGTAGAGATGGCCTCAGTTCGGGAACAGACGACGACCTTCTCCAACAGTGTCAATGATCTGAAGCGTCGGCTATTGGCCATGAAAGAAGTCAATCAGCGGCTTCGTCTCATGCTGGGAATTGAACCCCCGAAAGCTGAGAATGTTTTAGACGGCAAAGGCGGCGACAGCGTGCCGCCTCAAGGAGAGATCCAGGAGTCATCGAACCAAGCTATTGAAATGATGGAGGTTCAACAGGCCAGCGCTGGTGAGGACCAGGCACATGATCCTTTGCTCTCACGAGTCCAGGCGGGAATTGCTTGGCTTCAACATGAAGCTGGATCCGAAGAGCGAACGCTTCAGAACTTAACGTCAGTGATCGAGAGTAAGCAGGCGAAATGGGATGCGACCCCGTCGATTTGGCCTGTAAAAGGGTGGATCACTTCAGGGTTTGGGAAGCGGGTCTCGCCATTTACCGGCCAGATGGCTGTTCATGAAGGCGTCGATATAGGGGCGCCGTCCAATACGCCGGTTCAAGCTCCTGCCGCTGGGCGGGTGGTAGTCACTGGATTTGACCCAAGAATGGGGAACCTCGTGGCGATTGACCATGGATATGGCATGGAGACGCAGTATGGACATTTGGCCAAAGTCCTCGTGAAGAGCGGTCAGAAAATTCGACGAGGGGATGTCATCGGCCTGGTGGGAAGTACCGGATTGTCCACTGGACCACATTTGCATTATCATATAAAGTTCAATAATCATCCGGTGGATCCGCAACGATACATCTTGGACTGAAAGTCGGATCCCTCTCTCTCCTCTATTTTCCCTTGCGTTGCCCTCTTTAGAATCGTTCGTGGCTCAACCCGATCTCTTTATCTCCCTACATTCCTTCAGTTTGTTCAGAGGTATGGTAGTCTGCCGGCTTTTGTTCGAACATAAGGAGGAAAGGTGACTGACTTGGAGATTGCGCGTTCCGCGAGAATCAAGCCGATCAAGCAGATTGCGGAGATGCTCGACCTGCTTCCTGACGAGGTGATTCCCTACGGCAGGACCATGGCAAAGATAGCCCTACCTGCACTGGATCGGCTGAAGCCGCGCCCCACCGGCCGCTACATTCTTGTGACAGCCATTAATCCGACTCCCCTAGGAGAAGGTAAGACGACGACATCTATTGGGCTCACGATGGGATTTTGTCGGAAAGGGTATCGGGCCGTCGTGACGCTTCGACAGCCTTCTCTAGGACCGGTGTTCGGTATTAAAGGGGGAGGGACTGGAGGGGGGCGAGCGCAGGTTCTACCCATGGAAGACATTAACTTGCATTTGACCGGCGATGCCCATGCCGTTGCCGCCGGTCACAATCTATTGTCGGCCTTCGTGGACAACCATCTTTTTCACGGCAATGAGCTTCATTTGGATTCGAACCACATAGCCTGGCCCCGTGCAATGAGTGTCAGCGATCGGACTCTTCGGGATATCTGGATTGGGAACGGTGAACGAGAGCAAGCACGGAAGGCGCAATTTGTGATTACCGAGGCCTCGGAGATTATGGCGATCCTTGCGCTTGCTTCGGGGCCGGTCGATTTACGACACCGACTCGGCCGTATCATCGTCGGGTTGACCCCAGACGGTAGACCGGCGAGAGCGGAAGAGCTGAAGTGTGCTGGAGCGATGGCTGCGTTGCTGAAAGACGCCTTGTGTCCCAATCTAGTTCAGACCTTAGAGGGCACCCCGGCATTCGTCCATACCGGGCCATTCGGGAACATTGCACACGGGAATTGTTCGATCCTATCGGACGCCCTGGCGTTGCGTTGCGCAGAGTACGTCATAACAGAGGCCGGTTTCGGCAGCGAGTTGGGCGCTGAAAAGTTTTTTAACATCAAATGTAGAACCTCGGGACTGAAGCCGGATGCCGCAGTGATCGTGGCCACTCTGCGCGCTTTAAAGCTCCACGGAGGTGGCGGTGTGGCGAAAGCAGGGACGCCGTTGCCCGTGGGACTCACCGGCCCGAACCGGGAAGCCTTAACGAAAGGCATTGCCAACTTGGAGCAACACATCGTCAATGTAAAAGCTTACGGCGTGCCGGTTGTCGTGGCGATCAACGGCTTTGAAGGTGATTCACAAGAAGAGTGTTAGTATGTCAAGCAACGTGCGTTGGAAGCTGGAGCCGTGGGCGCTGCGGTTTCGACCCACTGGGCCGATGGAGGACAAGGCGCCGAGGATCTTGTCGAGGAAGTCATAACGGCCTGCAGACAGCCGTCAGGGTTTCGCTTTTTATATCCTAATTCTATGTCAATCAAGCAGAAAATCGACACAGTGGCGACACGTATGTATGGGGCCGATGGGGTCATCTTTGAGTCGGCGGCTGAAGAGCAGATTGAAACGGCTTCACGATTAGGTTTTGGTGAATGGCCGGTGTGCATGGCGAAGACCCCGCTCTCATTGTCTCACGATCCGGCGCTGAAAGGCAGGCCAACCGGTTTCACGGTCCCCATCAAAGAGCTCAGGATTCTAGCGGGGGCGGGCTTTTTAACGGCGGTCTGTTCGGGCATTCAACTCATGCCTGGATTGCCGAGATATCCCGCCGGGGAACACATAGACGTAGATTCCGAGGCAAATCAAATTATCGGGCTTTCGTAAGGCTAGCGTAGAAGGGTAAGTGGTAATGGGATAGAAGAAGATCTG
>DATEPO010000265.1:0-3406 GCA_035273145.1 Nitrospiraceae bacterium | reverse complement strand
ACGGCCGGCTTGCCCATCGGACCATGTTCCGCCATGGCGGCGCCGACTGTCACAATGAGAGAAACCAAACTTGTAATGGCCGAGGACCATCGCAATGAATGCCGCGACAATCGTGTTCCTGCTCTCATGCACCCTCCGTGGTTCAATATCGTGTGCCGGCGATAGACTAACGTTTGGAGATTGCATGTCCATCACCCCAATGTTACAGCCGTGTTAAATCATGTTTACAATCGTTTTTCTTGCCGAAACTCTTTCACGACTTTCGCGATATCCCGCCGTTTCCCATCGACCTCATAATTCAGCCGACGCATGTCATGATCCGTCACGACGCCGGTCAAGGCCGAAAGGGCGACGTGCAGTGTGGACAATTTCGAATCAGCCTTGGCCGACACGACCGGCGCGGCTTGATAGGCTGAAAAATAATGCTGGTCGTCTTCCAATACGGTGAGGCCAAGAGCGATGATCAAGCCATTGGTTGAATCACCGGCAATGACGTCGGCCTTTCGATCGGCGAGCGCCTGGTAGGTTAAGGCGAGATCCATGACCCGAGGCGGTTCCGCGAACCGTAAACCGTACGTCTTGGCCAGGCCGGTGAAGCCATCGGCACGTTCCAGGAACTCATAGCCGAAGGCCGCATGCCATCGGGGCGCCTGCTCAGCCAGTTGCGATAAGGTGCGAATGCCCAGCCGCTTGGCGTCCTCGGTTCTGATCATGATTGCAAAGGTATTCGCGAAGCCGAGCGGCGGCAGCCATTCGATATTGAATCGCCGGCGGTACGCATCCTGAACGGTGCGGTAGGTAGCCTCGGGATCGCGGGAAGGCGGCTCGTGGAGGATCGCCGTTAAGGCCGTCCCCGTATATTCCACATACGCATCGATCTTTCCGGATACCAAGGCTTGATGGCACACAAATGTGCCGCCAAGATTGAATTGCCGTTTGACCCGGAGATCGGTTCTTGCTTCGATCTGTTGCGCCAACAGCTCGCCGAGGATCAGTTGCTCGGTGAAGTTTTTCGAACCGATGACAACCGTGTGCTCGGCATCACAGCTCGTGAACATCACTGCCACGGTAAAAAGAAACACTACGTGCAGGGGCAGTCGTTGCCATTCAGTCATCACGCAGGTTGCCTCATCGAGGCAGAACGGCCTCCGATGCGACGCTCGATCAAACCCAGCCCGTAATTAGCAAGCAACGCCATGGCGGCGGCCGGCAGCGCGCCGGCTACGATCAGACGTGTATCCAACATGGCTAGTCCACGAAAGATGAACATGCCGAGTCCACCGGCCCCAATGGCCGCCGCAATCGTGGCCAATCCGATACTCATCACGGTCGCGATCCGGATGCCGGTGAACACGACGCCGATTGCAAGGGGCAATTCGACTTTCCATAAAAGTTGCCGATCAGTCATGCCCATGGCCACCGCTGCTTCCCGCACGGCGGGGTTTACGCCCATCAGGCCGGCAAACGTATTCGCGACGATCGGCAGCAACGAATAGAGCACCATGGCTATCAACGCTGTTCTCGCTCCGATGCCGCCGACCAGCGGCAGAGGAATCAGGAGCGCAAACAAGGCCAGACTAGGAATAGTCTGTAGTATATTGACCAAGCCGAGCACGACCGTCCTCAAGCGCGGCTGCTGATAGACCACGATCCCTAACGGCACACCCACAAGAATCGCACCGAGAATTGAGATTCCCACCAGCATCATATGCTCAGTTGTAAGCTGGATGATTTCATTCACATTGTCATTTATAAATTCAAGCATGTCCCGTCATTTATAATGCACTATTAATGTATTACATTTTGTAGCGTGAGTGTCCTGAGAACGGCTTGAATCTCGGGATGGGTTGATTGGAGAAATTTGGCGGGAGGAAGACGTTCGACTAATTTTCCATCCTGCACCAATCCCACCGACGATCCCAAGACGCAGGCTTCCGGAATGTCGTGCGTGACAATCATCATGGTTTTCTTGAGGGATGCCAGCACATGCTTCAGCTCTTGTTGAAGTTCTGCCCGCGTAATGGGATCGAGCGCGCCGAACGGTTCATCCATCAATAACAAGGGCGGATCGGCCGCAAGCGCCCTCGCGACGCCGACGCGCTGGCGCTGTCCGCCGGATAGTTCATGCGGATAACGACGCCCAAAATCACCCGGTTCCAATCCCACCATTCGCAGCACATCGTTCACTCGTGTGTCGATGCGCGACGGCTTCCATCCTTCCAACGTCGGGACAATGGCAATATTGGCGGCGACCGAGAGGTGGGGAAAAAGCCCGACGTCTTGAAGCACATACCCGATGCGGCGACGCAAATGAATCGCATCCCACTGTCGCGTCGATGTGCCGCCGACCAGGACCTCGCCGCCGCTTGGATCCAAGAGCCGATTGACGAGCTTCAGGATCGTAGTCTTGCCGGACCCGCTCCGTCCGATGAGCGCGAACGATTCGCCTTCCTGCACGGTGAACGATACGTCGGATAACACCGTCCGGCCGGAGGGATGCTGAAATGTAACGTCCCGAAACTCAACGGCCGATGCAATTCCTTCCATGAGGTTGGAACCTATGAAGCAGCCTTCGCGGCGATCATCACAAAACGACGGTCCTCGCTGAGATATTCATCGATCACATCAAAGCCGGCCTGAGCCAACAGGGATAGAAACGCCTTGCGCTCAAACTTGCCCGAATGGTTCATGTGAATGCAGTCCCCGGCTTTGAAGTGGACCTGTTCGCCGGCCACCTGCACGGTGCGGTCATCGTGCAGACGAAACGACTTCTCCAACCGGTGCATGCCCGGCATCACGTCATTGCATGAATCAAACCTTAATGTGCCGTCCCGCTCAGTGAGACCAATGCTACGAAGCGGGGCCAGGGCAAAGGCGCGGTTCGCCGGATGTTCATAGCCGGCGCGTGTGGCGTCATCATTGCCGATCTCGCCATCAATGAGGAGCAGGTCCTGTGCACGAACCAGGGCCCGCAACCGACGAGGCATGACGGCCGGATCGAACGCCCCCAACGTGTTGCCGACCATCATCACCAGCCGAGGAGCATCGTGCGGGCTCGGCGCAAGCGTCGACAGATGCGCGGGATCAACGATGTCTGCTTTCAGACCATGCACGGCCATTCCATGTTCCAACGCCTGCGTGCAAGCCATCTCCAGCAACATCTGTCCCGAATCGACCGGCCGATAGAGAACCCGGCATCCGCCGCTCTGCAATGCTGTCAGGACATGGAGATCTTTCGTCCCCTGCCCTGCCCCAAGACTAATGACGTCAATCGCATCGCCATGGTCACCGGCCATGCGGTCGGCAATTTGCTTCGCGCATGCTTGCATCAACCTGTCGGACCGAACGTAGTTGCGATAATGTTGATCCTGACAGAGCGCTACCCATGCGCGGACGGACAGCGGAA
>DATEPO010000264.1:0-10352 GCA_035273145.1 Nitrospiraceae bacterium | reverse complement strand
CGAGCAATAGGTCGGGACGACGTCCAAGACGCCATCCCAACGTTGTGCGCGGACGATCTCGACGAATGTGATGACGTGTGCATTCAGTTCCGGATTGATCGTGTGGCCGAATTCCACCATGAGGGCCGCATCGCCCAGGGGCAGGAACCGAAAGGGCTGTGCCATCGATAGGGGTGAATCGGACATGTGTATCGTGCGATGTTACAGATGCGCAGGCCTGGAGAACGCATCTGGATTCCTATCCTTCGTGCAGTAGCTTCGAGCGAGTACCATATTTAGGTCAACTGGCGGACTTTTGCATCAGGACCAATAGGCAAATTCGTCCGAGGAAGGCACCGGCTTCAAACCGAGAAGTGCTTAGCGCCTGGCGCGGATCTGGATAAAATCCTGATGCACGGGCATGCGATACGTGCCGTTGACGCCGGCGAAATGGGTGCGGATATAGGTTTCCACGTCCTGTCGCTTGGGCGGATGGGCCATCGGAAGCAGATTCAGCATGAACTCGGCAACGGTATAGGCCGAGGTAAGGTCGGGGGAATCGACATGCGCAGGGTCGACAGTGGTCATTATCTCATACCGGTCCCCGTGCTTCTGTTGAAACAGCTCCATGATCTGGCGCAGCTCGAACCGGTGACTGAGAAAGTGATGGACCATATTCATGCAGCCGGTCTCGCGGTTCTGCAGGATGACGAGGGTGACGCCGGTCGGGGACATCCAGGAGACGAGGCATTCGAGGTGCGCCAGCCACTCCTCAGAGGGGATGTAATACAGGATGTGTGAACACAGGACGAGGTCGCCCTTCGCGGCGGGCTGGGCTTTGAGGATTGGCTCTCCGATGGCCTCGGCATGCGGAAGGGCCTGCTGGAGTTGGCTGAGAAGATAGAGGTTCGGTTCAATGGCGATGGTGCGGGTAAAGGCATCGGTGAACGCGCGGGTCACCTCGCCGTTGCCGGCTCCGGCATCAATAAAGACGTCGCGGGTGGGCATGGCGTCCACCACTTGCTGCAACCATCGCTTGGCATTGCGCTTCTGATCGGTGTGATTCAGAAAGACCTGAAAGGCCTGCTTATAGCTCTCGCCCTGTGAATCAAAGACCTGAACGGTGTCCGATTGCGCCATGGATAGTCCCCCGTGAATTGTGCAGGATGAAGATACGCCTTTTTGCAGAAGAAATCTGCAGATCAGCAAGGACCATGGTATCCGCTAGTGGTTTGGAAGACACTGAAGAGGACGGCTGAACTCAAGCAGCACGTCGTCAAGCCCAGACGGTATGAGGCTGCTGGCTTAAGAGGACGAAGCCAAATACCCGCGGGAAGTCCTTTTTGGGCAATGCGAAAGAACGACGAATGAAGGAGTAGTGAGCACAAATGTTTCAACTGTTCGTTCCCTGCTTTCGAGGAGTTGAGGCTTCGATGTTTGTACGTTGTACGTAGGCTCGCGCTTTCCTCTGTCTTAATAATATGTGTACAATTGACCGCCGAAAGGACTCTCTCGATGACACGATCTGATGCGTCATTGGACTCGTATATTGCCGCGACGCGCCCTCGCTTTGAACAGATGCTGGCGGAGATGGTCGAGATTCCATCGATCAGCATGGACCCGTCGCATAAAGCCGACATGCGCCGGATGGCGGACATGGCGGTTCAGCTTTTGAAGAGTCAGGGCGCGCAGGCTCACATTGTCGACACGAAGGGGAATCCCGTCGTGGTGGGTGGCTGGTCTACGGGGAAGAACCATCCGACCGTGACGATCTACAACCATCTGGATGTGCAGCCGGCGCAAGAACCGGAATGGCGACAGGCGCCCTTTGCGTTTCGAAATGAAGATGGGGTGTATCGAGGACGCGGCGCGACGGACGATAAAGGTCCGGCGTTGACCGCCATGCTGGCGGCCCGCTACGCGATGGACCAAGGCGTGCCGATCAACATCCAGTTTCTCTGGGAACTGGAGGAGGAAATCGGCAGTCCCAATTTTGCCATGGCGCTTGCGTCGGAGCACGGCATTCCAATTCCCGACTCGGTCGTGGTTTCGGATACGATTTGGATCGCCAAGGGCCGGCCGGCCATGCCCTACGGATTGCGGGGACTCCTTGGCGCGCGACTGTCATTGCGAACCGGCGAAGTCGATGCCCATTCCGGCGTGACAGGAGGCGCGGCGCGCAATCCGCTGACGGAGCTCTGCGCACTGGCGCATGCGTGTGTCGATGCGAAGACGGGCCGAGTGAAGATCCCCGGTTTCTACGATGACGTGGTCCCGCCGACCAAAGCGGAGATTGAAAGTTTTCTGAAGTCGGGATTTCAGGTGAAACGGTTCATGGAGGCGTATCGATTTCTGACGTTACGGACGACCGCCGCCGAAGACGTGCTGAAGCGTATTTGGACGGCGCCGACCTTCGAGGTGCATGGCTTAGTCGGCGGCTATACCGGTCCCGGCGTGAAAACCGTGGTGCCGGGAAGCGGTGAGTTGAAAGTCAGCATGCGGCTGGTGCCGAATCAACGGCCCGAGAAGATCTATCGGCTGTTCAAGCGATTTGTGGCGAAACAGAATCCGCGCATCACGGTGGAATCCGAAGGCATGCTGCAGCCGTTTCGCGGCGTGTTCGATGGCCCGTACGCCGAGGCGGCCAAGCGGGCGGTGAACGCAGGTTTCGGAAAAGAACCGGCCTTTATCAGGGAAGGCGGATCGATCGGCGCGGTGTCAATTTTACAGCGCGCCTGGAACGTGCCGATCCTCTTCATGGGATTGAGCCTGCCCGAACATGGCTACCATGCGCCGAATGAGTACTTCGATTGGGGCCAGGCGTCAGGCGGGATGCGAATGTTCGCTACCTATTTTGAGGAGCTGGCAGAATTGAAATAGCCTTCAGTGATCAGGGTTCAGCCATCAGCTTCCGAGTTGATTAAGAGCTGCGAGCCGAACGCTGACGGCTGAGCGCTATTCACCGCGCCGCGCTTTGCTGATCGCCGCCTGCCAACAACGGTTCAAAGGCCGGATCGGCCTCGACCACGCCTTTCATATTGTCGTTCGACAGCAGATACGCCCAGGACTTCGGCGACGACCCCGGCAGCTTGAGATACCAGCCACGCGCCTCCGTCAAGTGTTCCAACATCGCACGATTATCCCGGTTGGGCGTAAAGAGTAGACTGTAGGCCATCGTATAGGCCGCGGTAAATTTTTCGATCGGACGATCGGTGAGTGTATACGCTTCCGATGCTTCTCTGTACGCTTCCACGATATTCGGGTCGTCGAAAATGCGATTCCAGGCCACCTTGGCAATACGCGACCAGGCCAGTTCGATCAGCGCGCGCGCGCGCTGGTTCGTCCGGGTAGCCTGCAGTTCCTTCACAATGGCTTCATGAGTGTTGATCGCGGCGAGTTGATCATTGTTCCAGCGGTAGACGATGCCGAGACGAATGCGATTTTCGAGATCTTCCGGTCTCACTTTCGCCAGCATTTCCATGGCGGGCAACAACCGGTACAGGTAATCCGCCGGAGTCGGCTTATCAAAGCCGCCCATTTCCATCCCAAGCGAAATCTCCATCCTGGTCGTTTGCGCGTACGTATCCCAATAGAGCTGATCGAAGCGCATGCCCAATGCCGGATCGTTGACCAGGGTTTGGTGCAGCGGCTCAGACAGTGCGAGCAAGGCGTCATAGAGATCGCGTGTCAACAGAGCGAGCGCATCAGGCTGACCCGGATCGATAATGAGGACGCGATTCAGCAAGGCCACGCGATTGTGCAGATCGGGCAGCAGCGAGGCGCGCCCCACGGAGGCGATTAACAGCCCGGAAACATCACTCGCGTTCCACCAGGCGGCTGACTTCGGAACATACCCACCAGCCTCCGTGACAAAGGGAATGGCTCCGCCCGGATCGGTGCTTGGTGCGACGGGCAGATTGACGACGGCCACATCGCCAGGGAAGCCAAGCTTTTTCAAACCGGTCACCGCCACCCAACTGACGCTAAGGCTCTTCAGCGCCGCTTTGGGACGTTTCACGGTATTTGTCCATCGATACGCATTGGGCGCGTACGTGACCGGCGACGTGAGCGCATCTTTATAGTTGACCCGCATGGTCACAAGCGTGGCCGGAGCCGCGACAACCGGCCCACCTTCTTTGAGACGAAACGACACGGCGGGCAACGGCTTGGTCCCCGCTAATTCAACCATCACCCCACTGCCGGGAGGAGACGTGCCGACCCGATTCATCACAAAATAGGAGGGCGCATAGCGCGTGAGATCTTGGGCGAAAAACACCAGCGTGTCTTTCCCCGGCCAAATTGTATCCATACCCTGTTCCCGTCGCTCGACGGCGGCGAGATGCGCTTGTTCAAGCGACTGCCAGCACGTCGTGTAGATCGGATCCGATTCAGCGGGAAAGCTCGACAAGCGTGACGGCGCGGCAGAGACCATCCGATACTGACAGGCAAAATCCAGACGCCCGGCCGCCGCCTGATTTCCCGATGCCACCGCTTCGACGTATTGCTGCACAGCCGCTGTTGTCGGCGAGGATTTGGGAGTCGGCGATTTCGCCGGCTTAGCGGGCTTAGATTGTTTAGATGATTTCGAGTGGGTATCGGAGGGCGCGGCCCACGCGGCCTCGCTTGTCCACATCCCCACACCGACGCAGAGGACGACGACGCTCATTAGACTTTTCAACAGCCCACGTGTTTGACCTCGAACAGGGCGATACATGCTTCTTTCCTCCATGCTTAACAAAAAGACAAGGTACTCTACCATGGCATCGAAGCGCGTTAAAAGAGCATGCCTACTGAGTAGACGGGAGTGAAGATAGCAGCGGGGTGACCTGACGACGGATACGGTCCGGGTCAGGCACGCCTTTCAAGAGAATTGATTGACCGTCGCGCTCGGCGGTCTCAATCTCCAGCGAACCGACATTCAACCATCTATTCAACAGTTCACGTTTGACGTTCACGGAGCGTATTCGACTCAACGGTATCTCCTGTGTGCGGAACCGCCTCCATCCGGAAAGAATTCGAATCCGTTGCGCGCTGATTTGGTAATACACCGCATATCGAAAGACCATACCAATGGTAAGGAAGAAGACTATCGCGAATGCATAGAGTGCGGCCGTCACCCATTGGCCATACCGTACAGCGACGAGCAAACGCACCGCCGCCGCGCCAATGAAAAGGAACAAAATCGCCTGATCGGCCCAGGCCGACCGCCCCTCCCAAATCACGCGTTCATGGGGAGGCAGTGGAGGAATGCTCGCCATTGGTTTTTATGCTCTCATCCTCTCCTCACCACTACCAAAAAAGAGGGTCGGTTGGCCTCACTGCGCCCGTGCAGCGAACCATTCAGATTCGTGTGCGCTGCGGGCGCACCAAGACCAACCGCCCACCGTCTACCCTCATTCGACCCGAATCGTTCCCTGCATTTCATGACCCGGCATGTCGCATACAAACTGATATTCGCCGGCGCGTTCCAGCACAACACGAATGTCGGCGCGACCGCCGGAAGGGATAATCACCTTCTTGAACCCAGTCTCGCCGAATTCAGGAGCGCCATTGCCGCCGACATTGAGACTCACTCCGGTAAAGAGTTCGCGAGGGACAAAAGCGTGCAATTCCGCATCTTCATTGCGCAATACCAAATGCGTCTTGCGGCCCTTGTGGAGAATGACGACCGGGGGGTCAAACTGTCTGGCATGTATAGTTATCAGAACAAGGTCTTCCGAAACCTCTTCAGCCATGCCAAATGTGGACGGGATGACGGTGTATCCGACGGTGAACGACCCGGCCAGCAACGCGAACGCTTGCGCGAGTCGTGAGAGCCTGTTCATGCCGGATTGTACTGTGGATGACAATGTTTCACCAGCCGGGTTAGGCGCGGCTGATGGCCTTTTGAATTTCGCGGCGAAGCTGAAGCTTTTTGGCGGGGGAAAGAGGACTGGCCTTAAAATGGCGGCACAGCGAGATCGTCTGCCGCAATGAGGCGAGAAAGAGTTCGCATTTCGGGCATGCACCCATGTGAGCCCGGACTTCTTTGCACACCTCCGTGGTCAATTCATCATCGAGATAGGCGGAGAGCCGCTGAAGGACTTTTACGCAGCCCGCTTTTGAATGGCGGTGCCCTTGCGGCGTCTTACGTTTCACTTGTTTCGTTGCCACTTTCCGGCTGTTCTCCCGTCTGCTCATCCACCCTTTTCCGTGCGCAAGGCGCCGGAGCCAATGCCTCGTGCGGCCAATTCCCGCCGAATGAAGAGTCGAGCCCGATGCAGGCGCGACTTCACCGCGCGTTCGTTCAGCCCCATGACCGTCCCGACTTCTTTGGCCGACAGGCCTTCCATGTCGCGTAACACCAGCACTACTCGATACTTCGCCGGCAATTCCTGAATCGCCTGCCGAAGCGTGCGCCGCAGTTGTTTGTTCGCCAACGCTTGTTCGGGAGTCAATCCGTCGGCGGGAATCTGGAGGCGCAACTCCCCATCCGAAGTCGGGATGAATTCCTCAATGGAGAGCTCATGCTGTGGTTCGCCTTTGCGTCGGCGCCGCATGGCCAGGCAGAGGCGAGAGGCAATGCGGTACAACCATGTGGAAAACTGCGAATCGCCCCGAAATTGAGGCAACCCTCGATACGCATTGAGAAATGTCTCTTGCACCAAATCTCGGGCATCTTCTTCTTCTCCACACAGACGCTGAGCAAATCGGTACATGCGATCCGCATTGTCGAGATACATTCGATCAAAGGTCATCGTGAGACGTGCTGAGGACGACTCAAGCGGTGATGCAGCGAGTCTTTGATTGGGCGGATGCGATGGTGGCAGCGTCACGGAACAGAGTCTACGAGGGATGCTGAAAGGGTGTCAATGCTGGGACGGCGGAGAACTATTTTGATGGTGCGGCGGTGGTATCCGAATACAGTGATGAAGGGAACTGGCTTCCCTTCATCACTGCCTCAAATAGTCTATCCCTTCGTCGGATCGAAGGCGGTAAGAAGGTCGGCCATGTCGTTGGCATGTTCCTCTTCCTTGGCCAAAATTCCTTCGATCATGCGACGGCTGGTGGGATCGTCCTCCCCAAAGTAGCGCGCCATTTCGGCATAGGTATCGATGGCGATGCGCTCGGCAATCAGGTCTTCTCGGATCATGTCTGTTAACGACTCGCCCTCGGCATATTCCGAATGACTCCGGCTCAACAGACCGTCCGGGCTGAGGTTCGGTTCGCCGCCGAGTTGCGTAATGCGTTCGGCGATTTCATCGGCATGTTCCTGTTCTTCCGCCGCGTGCTGCTGAAACTCTTTGGCCACCGGCTCCGCGTGAATCCCCCTCGCCATGAAATAGTGGCGCTTGTAACGGAGCACGCAGACAATCTCCGTCGCGAGCGCCTCATTCAACAGCTTGATGACCGTTTCCCGATCGGCTCGGTATCCCTCTGTGACGGCGCCTTGTTCCACATGCTGGCGCGCCCGCTTGCGAATCTCTTGGACATCGGTCAAAAATGTTCCTTTCATTCTCTTCTCCTCCTCCTTATACCTTCCCTTACCCGTAAGACCGCTATGGGAGGGAGGGTGAAGGGCACCGTTACTGCGCGCTCATTTCACCTACCCACCCCAAGCCCGCCAAGACGCGCTTCTTCCGGGTGAGCACCTTCCAAGCGTGCGCGCTTCGTGGCACTAGGTGACCTTCATCCTCCCTCCCATCCCAAACGCCTCCCTTACCTCTTCCTCGTTTGCCATGCAAAACTGGCGACGACCGCCGCCAACTCCACCGGCTCGACCGGCTTGGATACGTGCATTTGAAAACCGGCCGATAAAGCTCGTATGCGATCCTCGCCTCGAGCATACGCGGTCAATGCCACGGCCGGAATGCATCCGCCCCGATCCGCATCCATCTTGCGGACCTTTTTGATCAATTCGTAGCCATCCTCACCCGGCATCCCGATGTCGGAGATTAGGACATCCGCCTTCCAGGTCTGAAGCGCTTCCAGTGCATCATGTGCGGACGACGAGGCGCGCACCTCAGCCCCGCATCTCGACAACACTTCGACGAGAAGCTCCCGGGTTTCCAGTTCATCGTCGACGATGAGCACACTGACGCCTTTCAATTCCGGCACGCCGTCCATCGAAATGGCCTTTTGGGATACATCCGTTCCATCTTTGCGGCCATTGTGGTCGGCTGTGGGAATCCCGATCATGGGAAGCGTCACGACAAATGTGGCTCCCTTCCCCTCGCCTTCACTATGGGCGTTCACGTTCCCGCCATGCATTTCGACCAGATGCCGAACGATGGCGAGTCCCAAGCCAAGTCCGCCATGGCTTCTCGTAATCGAACTATCCCCTTGTCGGAAGAGATCAAACATATAGGGAAGAAATTCAGGGCTGATACCCTGCCCGGTATCGCTGACCCCTATGTACACATGAGGGTGTTGCCGCTTGAGTGTAATCCGGACACAGCCGTCGCGGGGCGTAAACTTGATCGCATTCGTGAGCAGATTCCACACCACCTGCTGCAGTCGGTCGGAATCTCCGGAGACCAAGCCGGCTTTCCAATCGATGGTCTTCTCGATTCGAATACCTTTGGCATCAGCGGCTGGACGAACAGCATCAGCCGCCGCTTCGATAATAGGGCCCAGTTCCAGAGGGCGGACATCAAGCCTCAACTTTCCCGTGCTGATTCGGGAGATGTCCAGCAAATCCTCGATTAAATGGGATTGGAACTTCGCATTGCGTTCGATACTGCCGAGCGCGCGTTGCGCGGTCGCTTCATCCAAGGTGCCGCCCTGCAGCATTTGCGCCCACCCTAAAATAGCGGTCAATGGGGTGCGCAATTCATGCGAGACCGTCGCGAGAAATTCGTCTTTCAAGCGATTGGCTTCCTGTGCGTCACTGTACAGCCGCGCATTTGCAACGGCTAAGGCCGCCCGCCGGGCCAACTCCTCTCCGAGCTCCAAGTCCTCCTGTTGGAACGGCTCTCGTCCATCAAGGCGTCCCAGCGTCATCACACCTAACGTGTTTCCATGCGCCAAGAGGGGGACAATTATGACCGAGCGTCCACCCAGAGCCCGATGCGCCGCCAGGTAGTCACGATCCGCAGCAAGCTGTCTCTTGCGGGTCGAGACATCCTCGAACAATAGGGCGTGGCGAGTCTTACAGACCCGGCTGACGGGGTGAGAGGGAGACAGGCTGTCCGGGGTGATGTGCTCGATTGCATCTTGTCTATTTGGATCCCGATGGGCGACCGTAGCTACACGGAAGGTTCCGTTTTTCATCATCATGCTGATCAGGCAATAATCGGCCAGCGTCGGCACTAAGGCGCAGGCCACCCTTCTCAATGTTTCATCCGTATCCAGGGAAGTGACGAGCACACGCGTCGCCTCGGCTAGAAACGACAGCCGCTCGTGAGCGTGTTGTGCCTCTACCAAGGCCAGATCCCGAGCCTTGAGAAACTCATCCTTGGCTTGATTGGCCTTGAGCAGTTCACAGGTACGATCCTGAACCATGTGCTCAAGCTGTTCCGCATGGTGAGCTAACGCCTGCTTCTGCTCCTCGACCTGGCGTTTGAGTTGCCTGGCTTGAATGGCCCGCCCTAAAGAGGCGATGAAATGGTCCCGCTCAATGGGTTTCTCAATGAAATCATAGGCGCCTCCCCGCAAGGCCCGCACCGTTAAATCGCGTTCGCCATGTCCGGTAATCAACAACGTCGGAGTATCGGGGCGAAGCTGCCGAACCTTTTCCAAGACGCTCAGGCCATCCAGTTCAGGCATCTTGATGTCCGTCACAATGGCGTCGTAATCCACTTCGGCAATGAGCGCAAGAGCCTGGCGTCCTGAGTCGGCCGTATCCACTTGAATACCCTTCATGCGGGTCCGAATACTTTCAGGAAGCGCTTCCAGCAAAGCAGGGTCGTCGTCAACGATGAGAATACGGGACGCCATAGGCCAGGATGTCCTGTGAAGGAGGCAACGTCATAGTGTAAGCAAACGATGGGCCGTCCTACAGTAGTCAAGCAGTGGGTAAGACTAGGTCGACAACCTAAGCGGCCGCGGGTAAAAAAGATAAACCTTCTCGCTCTCTTGACCTTGTCGGACTCCCGGTTGTTCTCTATCGGTCAGAGGGAATTCGTCTGAATATGTCGGTCTGCGAGGTAAAACGCCGTACACCTTGTCCGCCTCGGGGAACACTCCGTCCTGTTTTATGAGCCGAATGAGGCGTGGCCGAAGCGCGCTGACACACGGATCGATTCAAAGTCCTTATTATTCCTTTTCAGGCAGGGCTCAGAATGATGTACCGGTACATTCTTTGCACAATTCTTTGCACAATTGTAGTTTAACCAGACGAACAGAACCGTTAGAGTGAAGGGGCACTCTTCGAGTGGCCTCGCATCACATTT
>DATEPO010000263.1:0-3484 GCA_035273145.1 Nitrospiraceae bacterium | reverse complement strand
CGTCGTTTCTACTTCCGTTATCATTGACGTCTCAGTCACGACTTTTGCCGGAGCCGTCATGACATGACAGGCAAGGAGATGTGTCTGGGCATGCGAGGTGAGCCACTCCGTGAGCTGCTCTCGTATTTCGAGTAATGTTTGGCCTTTTACTATGGCCGCGGCCGCGACGGCATGCCCCCCCCCGCCGAACCGGCGGGCCAATTGCCCCACGTCGATCTCGGCGCGTCGGCTGCGGCCGATGATCTCTATTTTGTCATCCAAAGCAATGGCGGCGATGACTGCATCCACTCCTTCGAGTTCCGCTAGCTTCTGCACGACCTCGGCATAGTCGCCGCGATACTGATCGTACGTGCTGGTTGCCAACAAGACTTTGCGCCTGTCTCCATAGATGGTTTCGCTGTTGTGGAGCAGATCATTGAGCAGCGTGATTTGTTCGGGATCGAGCGGGCGCTTCAGCGTGTCGGTGACGACGGTTAAGTCGGCCCCCGCGCGCAACACATAGCCGGCCGCTTCGAGGTCCCGCGGGGTCGTCGAACAAAAAGCCATGAACCCCGTTTCGTCGTACAGTCCGGTAGCCAGCACCGTCGCTTCGAAGGGAGTGAGGGGCAGCCCCTTAATCTTCAACTGCTCGATCAGGAGAGTCACAGTGGCACCCACTGAATCGGTAAGCGTGTACTCCGCTCGCGCAAAGGCCTCGCTGAGGGGATGATGATCGTAAATATGAACACATACGTTTCGATTGTCCCATAGGGTTTTCAAGGGGCCGAGGCGCTCAGGTTCGTGGGCGTCCATGAGAATCAATCGGGAGACCTGCGCGACGTCGAGGTCCTTGAGTCGCGTGATGCCCACATCATGCACGGCGAGGAAACTCCGCACCGGTTCTTGCACGCCGGCGGGTAGCACCAGCAGAGCCTGCGGATAGAGCTTGCGTCCCGCGACCATGGAGGCGAGTCCGTCAAAGTCGGCGTTGAGATGAGTCGTAATGATGTCCATATGCAAACAATAAGCGATTGACTACCCTTCTCAGGGCAGAGAAGGTGTCGTTCTTCCTGTGGCTCTGGCCATTAACTTGACAGCCCGAATATATTGACTATACTTAGTCAGAGTTCGGAATTACTATAAGATTCAATATGTTGCGTACATTGTAAAATGAAGACTCTGGAAGACATTCGGAAGCGTTATAAAACCTATGAAGTATGTAAGCTCTTTAATGTGTCACGTGCAACCCTCTTTCGATGGGAACGAGAAGGATTGATTTCAGGGCCGCCACGAGACTGGCGTAATTGGCGGATCTATACGGGTCAGAACATTAAAGAAATTACGCAGATCATTCGGACCAAAACTTCCATCGAGTGAGAAGGCGTTTATGAACTGGCTCAACTTCGGTTCTACGTTCGGGCGAAATAAACAATTGCTCGGCCTCGATATCGGTTCGAGTGCCATTAAAGTCGTCCAGATGAAAGAGGTCAACGGCAAATACTTCTTGCAGAAATTTGCCATGAAGCCGTTAGAACCGGAAGTGATTGTCGATGGAACCGTGATGGATGCCGGCCGTGTCGTCATGGTTATTAAAGAGCTCCTCAAGGAAACCAATATCAAGCTGAAGCATGCCGCAATTTCAGTCTCGGGGCATTCGGTCATCGTCAAGAAAATCAGTTTGCCCCCTATGGCGGATGATGAGCTGGAATCGGAAGCGAAGGTCGCCGCGGAGCAGTATATCCCGTTTGACATCAATGAAGTGAATTTGGATTTTCATGTGTTCAGTCCCTCGGACCCAGCCGACGACGGCCAGACCCAGATGTCCCTGCTGCTGGTGGCGGCCAAGAAAGACAAAGTGAACGAGATGACCGAATTGGTGCGGGGCGCCGGTCTGATCCCGGCGGTCCTGGATATCGATGCGTTTGCGATTGAAAACATGTATGGCGTCAATTACGAGCCTGCGAATGGGGACGTGGTGGGATTGGTCAATATCGGGGCAAGTGTCATGAACATCAATATTCTCAAAGACGGGAACTCCCTCTTTACCCGAGATATTGCCGTCGGCGGGAGCGGCTATTCCGAGGCGATTCAACGCGAATTGGGAGTGACGTTTGAAGAGGCCGAATCGATCAAGAAAAGTCACCGCGCTGCCGATTCTAATGCAGCGGCGGTCGCGGCGGTGCTGGATGGCGTGAATGCCGAAGTGTCTTCAGAGATCGCAAAGTCTATTGATTATTTCAAGACGACGGTGGCGGGGGGCGATTTGAGCAAGATTGTATTGTCCGGCGGGTGTGCCAAGGTGAGTGGGTTGGCCGCTCAATTGAGCGAGCGGATGGGCCTTCCAGTGGAGTTAGCTAATCCGTTTCAGAACATCGATGTGTCGGCCGCCGGTCTGGACGGGGACTCGCTTGCAGATCTTGCGCCGATGGCGGCTGTGGGAGTCGGCCTGGCCATGAGAATGAGTGGTGACCGATGATCCGGATTAATCTTCTTTCAACGCCTCGAGCCAAAGCGGTCAAGAAGCAATTGGACGTGCGTTTGGAACTCCTCAGCGCGGTGGGCGTCCTGATCCTGACCGTCGCCGGATGGATGTTTTATGGTGACAGTTTGGAAGGCGACATCGCCACTAAGCAGCAAGAGCGGCAGGGAAAAGAAAAAGAGGTGGCCCTGCTGAAAGATAAGGTCAAGCAAGTTCAGGATTTTGAACGGACCAAAAAGCTCTTGGAAGATAAAAACCGGGTCATCGATGAATTGGAAAAGTCACGAGCAGGGCCTGTTCAAGTGTTGGATCATGTCAGCCATAGCCTTGAACCGCTCAATATTTGGCTGGTCCGTTTGACGGTCAAAGGGGCGAATGTCGAATTGGAAGGGAAAGCGTTGACGAATGACGATGTCGTGGAATTCGTCAATAACTTAAGGCGGGCGGAGTACTTCTCCAATATTCGGCTGCTGGAGTCCAAGTCGGGAACAGAAGCGAAATTGAATCTCTATCAATTCAAATTGAATATGCTGCTGAAGGTGTAATGTGGAACTGCCTAAGCTCGATCTGGACGCGCTCCGCAAAATCGCACCGGCAAAAAAGTTGACCCTTCTGGCCGTTCTGGTCGCCGGAATCAGCGCGCTCTTCTACTACTACATCGTTATTCCGAAGTTCGAGGTGATTACAGGCCTTCAGGAAAATATCGGGAAGCTAGATGCGGAGATTCAAGCGACGTCCATCAAAGTGCAGCACTTGGACGAATTGGTGGCCGCCAGTAAGGAGTTGGAAAAGGATCTTGAAAAGAAAAAAGAGCGTCTGCCGCCGGAAGAGGAAGCCGTCATGCTGTTGAAACAACTGTCGGATCTCGGCGTGCGCCTTGGCCTAGATATCAAGCTGTGGAAGCCGGGCAATCAGGCGGAAGATCCTTCGAAACTATTTGTCAGAATGCCGGTGAGCGTGGAAGTCGCAGGTGGGTACCATACGGCAGCGGTGTTCTTCGATCGGATTAAGAAACTGCCTCGGATC
>DATEPO010000262.1:0-6764 GCA_035273145.1 Nitrospiraceae bacterium | reverse complement strand
GATGCCAAGACGCACCGGCTTGCCGCAATTGCCACAGAGGAACATGACGTTGGCGAGCGCAAGAGGCGCCTCTCGCTCGATGATGCCGCCTTGTTTCACTTTTTGATTCGGCTTGGTATGCCGCTTAATGAGATTTAACTTTTCGACGATCACCTTACCTTCACTCAGGTGAAGCGACAGCACCTTCCCGGTCTTCCCGCGTTCACGACCGGTCGTGACCATCACCGTATCGCCCTTCTTAATCTTCGTCTTAGCTATTGATGCGCTCATCTCTATTCCTTGCCTACAACACTTCCGGGGCTAATGAGATAATCTTCATGAATTTCTTCCAGCGCAGCTCTCTGGCTACCGGCCCAAAGATCCGGGTTCCAATCGGTTCGCCCTGCGCATTGATCAAGACGCAGGCGTTCCGGTCGAACTTAATGTAGGACCCGTCTTCTCGACGGACCCCCTTGGTCGTCCGAACAATGACCGCCTTGCTCACATCGCCCTTCTTCACGGTTGCCTGGGGAATAGCTTCCTTGACGGCCACCACAACGATGTCGCCCAGCGATCCGTACCGGCGCTTGGATCCTCCCAAGACATGAAAACACATGACCTGTTTAGCGCCGGAGTTATCTGCCACATCTAGATACGTATAATTCTGGATCATGATTCAGACTGGCCTCGCTGCATGACTTGCACCACCCGCCAATGCTTGTCTTTGCTGATCGGCCGCGTCTGTATCAGCTTGACCCGGTCGCCGACCTTGCACACATTTCCTTCATCGTGCGCCTTCAGTTTCGTCACACGGCGCAATACTTTGTGATACACAGGATGTCGGACGAACCGATCCACCGCGACCACGACGGTCTTATCCATCTTGTCGCTCACCACATTTCCGAACCAACTCCGTCGCTTCTCCGATCGCTCGCTCATGATCCACGACCTCTGCTTGCCGTCATTTTTTGCGTTAACACCGTCTTCACTCTCGCCAAATCTCGACGAGTCTGGCGGATCTTCATAGGATTCTCGATCCGGCCGGTGGCGAGCTGAAAACGCAAATTAAAGATCTCTTGCTTCAGTTGTCGCTCTTTTTCCTGCAGTTCGATGTCCGCCATCCCTTGAAGTTCTTTTACGTCCATCAGATTTCTCCACGCACGACAAACTTTGTCGCCACGGGCAATTTATGAGCTGCCAACCGAAGCGCCTCGTGGGCCACTTCCCGAGTCACGCCATCCATCTCGTATAGGATTCTTCCGGGTTTGACAACAGCCACCCAATATTCAGGATTGCCCTTGCCTTTACCCATACGGGTTTCCGCCGGCTTCTTCGTAATCGGTTTATCCGGGAAAATCCGCGTCCAAACCTGACCGCCGCGCTTAACATGCCGCGTAATCGCGATTCTGGCCGCTTCGATCTGGCGACTCGTCACCCAACCTGGCTCCAATGCCTTGAGGCCAAACTCACCAAGCGTAATCTGCCCGCCACGATACGCTTTTCCACGCATGCGGCCCTTTTGCGTCTTTCGAAACTTAACTTTCTTTGGTGCCAGCATCTGCTACCGTTCAGCCTCCCTATCGCGCACTTACTCACTTCTCTCAAGCGGGGATGCCTGGGCTGAGCCTATTGCGCGCATGGACGAGCACATTCTTATCATGCACGCTCTGCGAGCAAGGCCTCGGCCGCGGCATTCTCGCCTCCACTATCCTCTTTCAAATCCGCCTTCGCTCTTTTGCACTTGAGCGAAAACAACTTCACCGCGATAAATCCATGTCTTGACGCCTATCTGTCCCATGGTGGTATGCGCTTCTGCAAAGCCGTAATCAATATCGGCCCTGAGTGTATGCAACGGCACGCGTCCTTCCCGATACCATTCGGTTCTGGCGATTTCCGCGCCTCCGAGTCGGCCTGCGACATTAATGCGTATGCCTTGAGCGCCCAAGCGTTGAGCAGCGGCAATGCTGCGCTTCATCGCGCGGCGAAAGGCCACGCGCTTCTCAAGCTGCACAGCAATGTTTTCGCTGACAAGCTGTGCGTCCAATTCAGGCTTCTTAATTTCCTTGACGGTAATGTAGACCTGGCGTCCGTACTGTTTTTCGAGCATCGCCTTTAATTTGTCGACCTCCGCGCCCTTTCGCCCGATAATAATGCCCGGACGGGCGGTATGGATAATGACGCGGGTCTGATCGCCCGATCGTTCGATCTCCACGCGTGATACCCCGGCATGGTACAGCTTTTCCTTCACAATTTTCCGAATCGCAATATCTTCGTGGAGAAGGCTGGCAAAGTCTTTTCCGGCATACCATCGCGAACTCCAGGGCCGGCTATAGCCCAGTCGATAACCGATTGGATGCGTCTTCTGTCCCATAGTGCTTTGGTGCTCCTGCTAACTATTTTCCGGCGGCCAAGTCCGGCGCTTGGACCACGATGGTAATATGGCTCGTCCGCTTGTGGATCGACGCAGCGCGCCCCATCGCACGCGCCTGGAACCGCTTAAAAGTCGGTCCACAGTCGACGTAGGCGCGAGACACCCACATGGACTCGCTATCGCCCAGTTCTTTATGTTCCGCATTTGCCACCGCCGACCGCAGCACCTTCTCGATTACCTTCGCAGCGGCGCGAGGCGTAAACTTCAGCATGCTCAATGCTTGCGGCACCTGCTGCCCGCGAATCATATCGATCACCGGCCTCGCCTTTCGCGGGGCGACCCGCACGTATCTGAGAATTGCTTTTGCTTCTGCCATTCGGTACCTCGTTAGCCGTTAATCGTTATCCGTTAACCGCACAGCTCTTCCGATTAACGATTCACGTTGCACGCCTTTACTTCAGCGCCACAGATTTTTCAGTTCTCGCGGCGCCATGACCCTTGAAAAACCGCGTCGGAGCAAATTCACCGAGTTTGTGGCCGACCATATTTTCCGTCACAAAGACCGGGATGAATTTTTTTCCGTTATGGACGGCCAGCGTATTGCCGATCATTTCAGGAGTGATGGTCGACCGACGCGACCATGTCTTGATGATTTTCCGATCTTTGTTCTCATTCATGCGCTCGATTTTCTTGAGCAGATGATCATCGACAAAAGCGCCCTTACTGATTGAACGCGGCATACGAGTCTCCGATTACTTCTTGCGTCGGGTGATGATGAACTTGTTGGTCGACTTATTCTTTCTCGTCTTGTACCCCTTAGTCGGGAGTCCCCATGGCGAGACCGGATGCGGATTGCCTTGGCCGGATTTCCCTTCGCCGCCACCATGAGGATGGTCGACCGGATTCATGACGACTCCGCGGACATGAGGCCGGCGCCCGAGCCAGCGAGATCGCCCCGCTTTGCCGACTGAGATATTCTCATGATCCAAGTTCCCGACCTGCCCGACAGTCGCCATACAGGTTCCGAGGATGCGTCGCATCTCCCCTGACTTCAGACGGACCTGCACATATCCTTCTTCCCGGCCCATTACTTGAGCAAAGCCGCCGGCGCTTCGGATTAATTGACCACCTTTGCCCGGCTTCAACTCGATGTTATGAATCGTCGTGCCGAGAGGCATGATCGTGAGCGGGAGTGCATTTCCTGGCCGAACTTCCGCACTGGCACCCGACTGGACCATATCTCCTACCTTGAGACCGGACGGAGCCAGGATGTAGCGTTTTTCTCCATCGACATACATTAACAAGGCGATGCGCGCCGATCTGTTCGGATCGTATTCGATGGCTGCGACCCGGGCAGGAATGCCGACCTTATCCCGCTTGAAGTCGATCGATCGATACAGTCGCTTATGCCCGCTTCCTCGGAAGCGAATGGTCATACGGCCGTCATTGTTCCTTCCCCCGGAACGATTATGGAACTTCGTCAGACTTTTCTCCGGTTTCTTCTCCGTGAGTTCCTCATTCGTGAGGACCATCATGGCCCGTCGCCCCGGAGAAGTCGGTCGGTATTGCTTCAGCCCCATTGCCCTACCCTCTCTTTCTCCTGCTGGAGATTGTCCGGCAGGGCGGACAGGGTAACTCTCACTGCGCGCATCGAACAAGCACCGCCACGGTGCGCGTTCTGGGAGCACAGAGTTATTCTGTTCGCCCTGCCGTTCCTATGCTCCTTCATACATTTCCAGCTTCTCGCCTTCCTTCAAGGTCACAATCGCTTTCTTCCAATCCGGGCGCTTTCCTGCAAACCGACCTAAGCGCTTCATCTTCCCGGGAACATTCATCACATGGACCCGTTCTACTCGAACCTTGAGCGCCAATTCAACGGCTCGCTTAATTTCGATACGGTTCGCATTTCCCCTGACCACAAAACCCACTTTGTTATTTGACTCGCGCATCGCTGTGAGTTTTTCCGTCAGAAGCGGCGACACGAGAACATCCTGGGGATCACGCTTCATGACCAAACCTCTTGAACGCGTGACAGGACACGCTCCGGAATCACGATCGCTTGATAGCGAAGAATGTCGTACACATTGAGCGTTTCTGGAGTGACGAGCTTCACATCCGGAAGATTTCTCGCGGCTCGTTCCAGCGCGGCGCCTTCCTCACCGAGGATAATCAGCGTTGTGGCAGTCAAACCGAGATGGGTCAATACCTTCGCCAACAGCTTCGTCTTCGGCTCGGCGATGGATAAGTCCGACAGCACCATCACGGCCCCATCCGCTAGGCGTGCAGACAACGCGCTACGGAGAGCTGCGTGATATTTCTTTTTCGGAATGCTGTACGCATAGCTCCGAGGATGTGGGCCGAATACAATGCCGCCATGGCGCCATACCGGAGACCGAACCGACCCGGCTCTCGCCCGACCGGTATGCTTCTGCTTCCACGGTTTTTTCCCCGAGCCGCTTACCTCTCCACGCCGTAGCGTGGAGGCCGTTCCCTGCCGTTCGCAGGCCTGCTGCATCACCACTGCCGTATGCACCAATTGAGGATCGGCCTTGACGCCAAAGACCCCGTCATGCAATTCAACCGAGCCTACTTTGTTCTTGTTGAGATCGAGCACATCGACAATTGCCATAATCAGCTCTTTTTTGATTTCCGAACGGTCACAAAACCACCTGTCGCCCCCGGAACGGCTCCGCTGATAAAAAGTAAGTTTTCATCCGGGCGAGCCTCAACCACTTTTAAACGCTGGACGGTCACACGCTCGCTTCCCATGTGACCCGGCAACGCCTTGTTCTTCCACACACGCGATGGATGCGAACTGGCACCGATAGAACCAGGCGCGCGATGGAACATCGAGCCATGGGTTTCCGGTCCCCCGCGATAATTATGTCGCTTCATGACACCCTGGAACCCTTTGCCCTTGGAGACTCCTTCGACATCGACCCATTCACCCTTTTGAAACAGATCAGCCTTAAGAACTTGGCCCAGCTCTACATCACCCGTCTTTTTAAATTCCCTTAAGCGTCGGGTTGGCGGAAGATTCGACTTCTTCAAATGACCTAATTCAGGCTTCGTCAACTTTCGAGCCGGCACTTCGCCAAACGCGAGTTGCACAGCCTCATATCCATGCCGCTCCTTGGTCTTAATCGCTGAAATATGGCATGGACCGGCTTGAACGACCGTCACAGTCGTCAAGCGCCCTCCGTCGTCATAGACCTGCGTCATTCCTAATTTTTTTCCGAGTAAACCGTTCGTCATCCCTGCACCATTTCTTTTTTAGGATGCTCAAAACAGTCATCCAACAAGGTCGCACGCGAAGAAAGCCCGGAGGCGTACCCCCGGGGATACGTAAAGAGTTTTTCTGCGCCGAGAACACAGTTGGGGGCTGTTTTCAGCATCCTGCTCAGAGCTTAATCTCCACATCGACGCCTGCCGCCAAGTTCAGCTTCATCAGCGCATCCATTGTCTCCGGTGTCGGCTCCATAATATCGAGAAGCCGTTTATGGGTGCGAATCTCGAACTGCTCCCTCGACTTTTTATCGACGTGCGTCGAGCGCTGAACCGTAAATTTTTCAATGCGCGTGGGCAAAGGAATTGGTCCGGCCACTTTGGCCCCACTGCGCTTGACGGTTTCAACGATCTCGGCAACGGACTGGTCCAAGACGCGATAGTCGAACCCCTTTAATCTGATACGAATCCGCTGATCAACCTTCACAATGTCTCCTACTGTTCTCGATCCATCGCCTGAAACCGAACCCGTCGTCCCTTACGCCACAATTTCGGTCACGATGCCGGAGCCGACGGTCTTGCCGCCTTCCCGCACCGCAAACCGCAACCCTTGATCCATCGCAATCGGCGAGATCAATTCGGCATTGATCGTCACGTTATCCCCCGGCATCACCATCTCCACCCCGGGATTGAGCTGCACGATCCCGGTCACATCCGTCGTCCGGAAGTAAAACTGCGGCCGGTAGCCGTTGAAGAACGGCGTATGCCGCCCGCCTTCTTCCTTGGTCAACACATAGATCTCCGCTTTAAACTTCGTATGCGGCGTGATGCTCTTCGGCTTGGCCAAGACCATCCCGCGCTCGACATCTTCTTTCTTGGTGCCCCGCAAGAGCACCCCGATGTTGTCGCCCGCCTGCCCTTCATCGAGCACTTTGCGAAACATCTCCACCCCGGTGACGATGGTGGTCTGCGTCGGCCGCAAGCCGATGATCTCGATTTCATCGCCGACCTTGACGATGCCCCGCTCACAACGGCCCGTGACGACGGTGCCCCGGCCGCTGATGGTAAAGACATCTTCGATCGGCATGAGAAACGGCTTCTCGATCGGCCGCACCGGCGTGGGAATGTAGCTATCGACGGCATCGAGCAACTTGAGAATAGCCGGCACGCCGATCTCGCTCTGATCGCC
>DATEPO010000261.1:0-3539 GCA_035273145.1 Nitrospiraceae bacterium | reverse complement strand
CGAGTCACTCGGCAACATCAAGGCCTCCATCGCCGAGAGGTCCCGACGGATATAGGCGTTTCGCAAGTCTTCGACCGCCCGATCGAGCCGCACATATCGAGCATGCTCTTCAGGGTATTGTGGCCCTTTCGACCCACATCCGATGCTCTGGAACACACTGGCCAGCACGCATAGCACGACACCCATTCTAAGCAGCAGGCAGTAGGACATGGCGCAGTATAGGAACTGCCCTGGACAATCGTCAAGCGAGGACCGAAAGGCCCGCGCGATGAAAAAGGGAGGTCACCGGCATGGGGTTACCTTGACATGATCGAAGAAATTATGGTACCAGTGCACGGTTTGGAGAGCAAAAGGCTGAATGGCCATGGAAGAGTGTGCCTTTTGCCTCGATTATTTCTATTTGTCATTCTTCAGGAGCCTGCATGTCGAGTGTCTTAAAGAAGCGCCGTAAAAAAATGCGAAAGCACAAACATAAGAAATTGCGTAGGCGTCAGAAGTTCTTACGCCGCCGAAGCTAGCTGTAGTTTCAACCTACACCGGAGGTCGCCATGACCGAGGGGAAAAAGGTCCGTATCCAAGTCCGCACCGTGAACGGAAGCTATGTGGGTGACTTTCTTGTTCCTCCGATGCGAAATCGCGTCTCGGACGCGATTAACGAAGAGCAACGATTGTTTATCAACCTCACCGATGTCGTGATCAACGACAAAGACCGGACCGCATTTGTCGCGATCAACAAAAATCTCATCGAATCGATCATGCAATTGTAGCTGCCCTGGTCGGTTAGGCCGCGCTTCATTCAGGCTTATCAACTTTGAACCTTCTGCACTAACTCTACGTCCGGCTACTCTGCTATTAACGCTGCGATGATAGCCTATTGATGGCATACTATTCCCGCTTTTATCCGTTCATCCGGCCCTATCTTCCCAAAATGCTCTTTGCCGCCGGGCTCGTTGTCGGAGTCGCGTTGCTCAACCTGGCGCTCATCCGGCTGGCCGGTGTTCTATGGGATCAGATCACGGTGCAGCGAAATCTCCAAGGCATGACGACAACCATCGCATTCTTCCTGAGCCTGGTCATCGCACAAGGACTGCTCTCCGTCGGGCATAGTTACATGACAGCCTGGGTGTCGCAGCACATCATGGCAGACTTTCGGACACACGTCTTCGCCCACCTGCAACGCTTATCACTGAGCTTTTTTGCAAAACGTCGCACCGGTGAAATCCTGTCCCGTTTGATGAACGACGTGAGCGTCATCCAAACAACCTTGACGGAAACGCCGATTGATTCAACTAAACAAGTCGTCACGCTGATCGGCGGTGTGGCGTTTCTTCTGATTATGAACTGGCGACTGTGCCTTCTGATCCTCCTTCTCCTTCCCGCGCTGGTCCTGGTCGCCCGCTTTTTTGGAAAGCGCCTGAAAACGCTCTCCACCAACATTCAGGATCAGACGGCTACCGCCACCACACTGATCGAGGAAGTCGTGTCGGGAATCAGAGTCGTCAAATCGTTTGTGCAAATGCGACGCGAAGAAATGCGGTTCGCCGGACAGGTTCGAACCATGCTGCAACTGACTCTTCGTCGAGCACGGGTGATGGCGGTGTTTATTCCGACTATTACCCTGCTGACCCTGGCCGCCGCCGCCGTCGTCCTCTGGTACGGGGGCAAACAAGTGATCGATGGCGTAGTCTCACCGGGCGAATTGTTTGCTTTTGTCCTCTTCGCCGGCATTTTGATTGGCCCGTTCGGCTCCGCAGCTCGTGTCTTTGCGCAAGTTAAAGAAGCACAAGGAGCCATGCGTCGCGTCTTTGACATTCTCGATACGGAACCGGATGTACACGATAGATCCGATGCCGTCGCCATGCCGCCGATCACCGGGCACGTCACTGTGGATCATGTCTCCTTTGCGTACGATTTACGACAGCCGGTACTCACCGACGTCTCATTTGAGACCAAGCCTGGAGAAGTGGTGGCCTTCGTCGGGCCCACCGGTTCAGGGAAAACGACGCTGGTCAACCTGCTGCACCGGTTTTACGATCCGATCTCGGGTACCATCGCCATCGATGGCTATGATCTACGCGCCGTCCGCCTTGACACGCTGTATCGGCAGATTGGGCTCGTCCCCCAGGAGACCATTCTGTTCGGAGGAACCATTCTCGACAATATTCGGTATGGACGCGAGGATGCGACCGAGGCCGACGTGATCGAAGCCAGCCGCGCCGCCAATGCGGATGAATTTATCAGCGCGCTTCCGGACGGCTATGCGACGATCGTGGGAGAAAAAGGCGTGAACCTCTCCGGCGGCCAACGTCAACGCCTCGCCATTGCGCGAGCTATTTTGAAAAAGCCTAAGATTCTGATGCTGGACGAAGCGACATCCGCTCTCGACACGGAATCCGAGCGGTTGGTCCAGGAAGCGATGGAGCGGTTGATGGTAGGTAAAACAACATTTATCGTGGCGCATCGACTGAGCACTATTCAACGAGCCAATCGAATCGTCGTGTTCAACAAAGGACGCATCGTCGAGCAGGGCGATCACTTCACCCTCATGGAGCGAAAGGGACTATATCACTATCTCTACACGCTGCGACTGGCAGAACAAATGACACACGCTGAGTGTTCGTCGAAGCCATAGCATATGGGCACCAAGGTACGTGATTTTTCAATTGATCGGCGACCAGCAGAATTAAAGGATATCTGTGATCTTCACACTTGATACAGGACGAGCAGCAGTCACTATTTGATCAACTAAAAGTTGTATTCAATGCCGCATTCTTGATAGCGCTCAATCCAATCCTTGAACGGCCGTCATTGGAAGTCCGGCTGTCTTGCCTTCACCAAAATGCAGGACTGATTCATCCAAGAGGGCCTTTAACGAACGGTGAGTCGCTGGAGAGTCAGGTTAGAAATTCGAAGACCTGTCGAATGGAAAACCGCAAGAGGTCAAGCAGCCGTCGCGGATGAAGCACCTCTCGACCATCGCAAGAGCCGTGATGTGCACGATTAGGCTTTGGTCGTTCGCAACGCGAGATTCGGTCTTGGTACTTCACTGTAGGAACGGTGACAGTCCCAACTGCCGTAATCATTGGTACAGCGGTGGTCCGGTGGGTACATCAGGATACGTTCGGGTTGGAATCTTCTTGCCGACACGACTTACGTTACCAGGCGAGATGCGTGTCTCGATGGACTGAACAAGAGTGACTCCGACGCTACATGATGAGAACGAAAATTGGTCCTGCAAGTATTCAAATGCTAGCCTGGCACCCTCTGACCATCAAAGCGAACCCACGCACCACTGAACGCCAGCAATAAGAGCCAATAAGAAAGGAGGGGCAGGAATTGTAACTCCTGCCCCTCCTTCTGACGCCTATCGAAGACGTCTCATCGCACCCGGTGTAAGATTACAGCCAGGTCACGCGCTCGGCCGGCCGAATGTAGATCGGCTCTTCGACCTGAATGCGGGCCACTTCCTTGCCCGACTTGTTGAAGCCCAGCACGGTATCGTTGTACATCTCAAAGCGCTTCCCGTGGATCTGGGTCTC
>DATEPO010000260.1:0-5712 GCA_035273145.1 Nitrospiraceae bacterium | reverse complement strand
CGTCGGCAGGATCAGGGAGACAATCAGAACCACGGCCAGTGAGAAGCACCTCATGTTTGCCTCCTTCTGTTGGTGACCGTTACGCAAAAAAAGTGTAAGCCAGATTAATAATCCCCACAAGGTCATGGAAATGAGTAAGGTTTCGGGGGAAGACATCGGACACGCGGGCCAATTACGGCCGTGATCTACCTGCTCGTCACGCTGGGTGCACTACTGACGGTCTTCGGGGCGATGACCAACCTTCCGACGACGCTCATGCTTGGGTTCGCTGCGGCTGTTTGGACGACGTGAGATACTTGCCTTCCCGGCCTGCGAACGGACTGTTATTGACGCTGAAGGTCATTTGCACCGCGGCGCCTATGTCCTGTTCGCCTTAGTCCATGGCCCGTTCCTTCTTCGCCCGAGTCTGGACGAGTAATGGAACCATGCGCAAGCGTAGCCGAGTGTGCGTCGTATTGCGAAGCTTCGTAGGTCTTCGTCTG
The DNA here is from genome assembly GCA_035273145.1 of Nitrospiraceae bacterium. Classification (GTDB taxonomy): domain Bacteria; phylum Nitrospirota; class Nitrospiria; order Nitrospirales; family Nitrospiraceae; genus JAICXS01. The sequence goes on along the minus strand of DATEPO010000260.1, from coordinate 5,230 downwards.
ATTCTCACCATGCGGCCAGGCATGTAAGGTGAAGCTATCTCGTCGTCTGGAGCAATGTGAGAACACGTTCTGTCACAACGTTCATCGTGCGATCGCAAGTGCTCGCCGTCTGCATGGTCCTCATGATCGCGACGGCGGCCTATGCCGTGCCGACGGGACTCGACTACGTGTTCTTCACAGGCCTCGGCACGGGCTCAAGCCCCTTGGATAACACTGCCAATGCGTCGTTTCAGGGGAAAAGTGGGGAGGGGCTTCAATCGCTCGCCCAGGAATTCGACGCGACATTTGCCGCTGAGCACGTCACCGGACGCGTCTTTCCATGGGATCAAGAGTCGGCGGCGTCCGACTTCGTGCGATCGCTGAACCGCCTGGACGAGTTGGTCGTCGTCGGCCATAGCTTCGGCGGCGATTCGGCCCTGGAATTCGCCAACGCCTTAACGCCGGGGCGACCGATCGATCTTCTCGTGACCATCGATTCAGCATGTGTGCAATGCCCGGGCGGGACGATGAAGCCGGCGGATGTGCTGCAGGAAGTGGAGCTGTTCCACACGCCCAATGCCGGCGATAACCCGATCGTTCCTCCGTTTCTCGAACGGTTGAGCAATCCCGATCAGAGTTTCAACGTCACCGATCTGTTCAATGAGCCGAATAACCAGCACTGCCTGAGCGACGTCGGCGGGACGGTTACGCATACGAACATCAGCAATAGCGCGTGCGTGCATCGGATGATTATCGGGGGCGCTCAATCTTTGTTCGCGACCGGCACCCTTCCCCTACTCAGCACCTTCCTGTCTTCATCAACGAGCGGCGACTCAAGCGCTGTTCCTGAACCCGCCACCTGGCTCTTGTTGGCAACCGGACTGGCGGCCCTCCTGCGTCGGATGGCTCACAGAGAGAAGTACTGATCGCAGATAACCCCCCTACCGAAGTGTTTCGCCTGATCCGAACGCGGCGGATTTGCGTCCTTCCATCCTGAACGAAACCCGATCACGACCCATGCCACAAGCCGGATGAGACGCTGACGCGGCTGGACTACGGGACGCACCGGCACGCGGCTCCAATGACGTCTTCATCTACATGCTGATCACGCTGAGTGCGTTACTGAGAGCCTTCGGGCCGACCACTGACCTCCGATTACGCCCATGCTTGTGTTTGGTGCGGTTGGCTGGAGTGGTGCGTATGTCCTGTTCGCCTATGCCGTAAGCGAGTAGTCGATAAACAAAAATGCTATACCTAGGCAATAGTTGTATCTCTTGCCTTACATCTTGAAGTAGACTTGCTTGGCCTACTGAACTGCTCAAAGGTTTATTTGTTTCGGCGGCTTATAAGCTGGGTCATATCGTTACGACGGGGCAACTTTGCAATGATTATTCCGGTCCGACTCTACGGTCGAGAGCTGAAGCCACACAAGGCGACCGTGTCCCCGCAGCTTGACTCCAGAACTGTGCTTACTAATAGCCCATGGGAGTTTGTATCTCTTTGGCTGACACGGCTAAAGAAAACCGAAGCTCTTTTTTACTGGAGCCAAGCGAGGGAATTCGCACGCGCTTCAGTCGGCATCGCTATTCAATCCGCTCCACTGTTGCATTACTACTCGTTCATGAATGCCGCGAAAGCACTTCTGGCAGCCAAGGGCGTTGGGTTCTTTGAAGGACACGGCATAAAAGCTGACAACATTCCCCGCAAGTCAAAACGTATCGATCTTGCAAACGAAGGTGTCAAAATAAGAACTGATGGCGTGCTACCCTCCCTGGCAGCCTACCTTGGTGATACAGAGACAAAGTCCTCGCACACACTCCAGGAATTACTTTTCAACCTGCCATTCGTGCACAGAACCTATTGCCTGACGTATCAGAGACAGGCGGAGCTGTTTTTTCCGCTGAGCAAGTGTGTGTTTGTCTTCAACACTGCGACAAAGCAGTCATATCTTAGTGCGATGCTCTCACCGGAATTTTCCAATGCTCGACACTATAAGCAGTTGCCAGCGACATTCATTCAGGACCCGGATGGAGAAAGCTCTCGCGCAATTCGGTCTATGGAAACAGTGACAATAAATGGAGCTCGACTGACATCAGTAGCCGATATCGAAAGCCTTGCTCGATTAAACCAGCGATTGCGCCAAGACCTTCAATATATCAATGGCTCACAAACGCTATGGTATGCCAAAGCCATTATTCCAGGTCCTAACCGACTCGCACGTTCACCTTTGACTCTTACCTTGGCTGCGATGCATCGCCTTAGCGAGATCTGTCGCTATCGCCCACTCGAACTCGCTTCATTTCTAGATGGTCCCCGCAACTGGCTAATAAGTGAATTCGTTATGATGGCGCCTGAACAGTTCATTGATGGCATTGCCGCCGAGCTTACAGGACACCAGTTCATGTTTCCAAATGTCAGACCAGCGAATTGAGCTCGAGGTTCAGTAGTGCGTATTTATGTAGCTTGTGGCCTTACTCACGTTCCGCGGGACAAATTTCAAGATCACGTAAAATTTATTCACACTCTTGCCCTGGAACTTGAGAGATCAGGTTGCGAGGTGCGGTACGCGTTAAGAGACAGCGATCCGCGGCTGGCGGCTAGGCCTGCTGCGGAGAGGGCTCGTCTCTGCTACGTCTGGGACCGGGAAATGGTAGAGTGGGCGGATGCCTTAGTTGCTGAAGCGAGCTTCTCTTCCACAGGGCTTGGAATAGAGCTACAAATAGCCGCGCAGAAAGGCATTCCCATAGTTCTGTGCTTCAGTAGAGGAGAAGAGTACCGCGTTCCAGAAGTTGAGTATGAAAATCCTAATAGATCACACCACAATCTTCAAATCGGGGAAGGGTATGTAACTCTGATGGCGCTCGGCATCCCGACCATCTTTAAAATTATCTGCTACGGGAGTAATAAGGAAGCAATTCAGGCAGTGCTAGATGCCACTTCGCTGATCAAGAATCCTTCAATTTAGACCGGGGCTAAAAGAGCGCTAGGCCCCTTTCCCGGCGCGGTTTCAGACAGTTACAGATTGGAAGGTCTTCATCGAACGCACTTGAATTGCGATTCATCTGGCTTTGTATCGGGAGTCAATTGGACCCCAACAGAAATAGACTGGAGAGTCGAATTGACAGAAGTCTTCCAGATTGCCATAAGCGCTTTAAGCCGAGCTGGACGTTTGTTTTGGCTCGCTCATGACGAAGCATTTAAGCACCACTTAGCCGAGCATCATAGACTTGAAGAATTGGTTGAGAAAGAAGGATAAAAGCATGCCAGAAACCATCTCACGGTGGTGAGCCTTCTCCTTCCTCACCCACCCCACGTCTCGACACCTTCACATAACAATGGATCATGCTGATCGGAAAGGAATGTCCTGTTCTCCTCATCCGCAATATTTGACTAGCGCTCAAACGGAGGTGCCTCGTGAATGATGTCTTGCCACTGGTGTCCGGTCTCATTGGCGCTCTCATCGGAGCTGGCGCTTCAATCACCGCCCAGATTATTCAGGCCCGTGTCCAAAGTAAACGCGATCGTATAAAACTTATTATCGAAACCGCGATCCATGACCAGCAGCACCTAATGAACATCGCTGTAAAAAGCGGACGACCCACGAACTTAATGCCCCTTCCTGTATATGTGCATTATCACGCTGGTATGCTCGACCTACTTGAAAGAGACCTCATGACACCGGAAACCCTCAGTGTCTTGAAAGAACAGAATAGAGAAATCATGGCGATGATCGAAACCACACCTCCAAGACCAAAATCATAGCGGCCATTTGGACAAATAAAAGGGGTCGGGAGTCTTTTCTCGATAGCATCGCGAAGGTTTCGGTAAACGATCCGCCATGCCTCGTCGTCCGCGCCTCGCTGCTGGAGACGTCGCCTATGATGTCCTAATCCGTGGCGTCGGGCGGCTCCCGCTGTTTTAGCCGCTGACTACGCCGCCTTTAAGAAGATTCTAGCCGAGGCCACGCCAAAGACCAGGATACGCATCGCGGCCTGTTGCTCGATGCCGACTCACTGGCATCTCCTGCTCTGGCCTCGACGTGATGCGGAACTCTCGGCTGGGTATTCTCCCTCTGCGGGTAAGAATAGGTCCAGGTCTGCAACCGTCATATCGGCCGGCAACCCTTTCTGCCATTCATTGCCGTCGAGTGGAAGACACCAATAGCGTCTTCGCGCTTCTCAATCGCCCAATCACGCCTATCATGGTAAATGATCATCGCTTTCACTTCTCACCTCCTGGTTGCCTGCTCTGGACGCCTCGGAGCCATCCCGAGTAGACACTCACATCGGAATCAGTGAATGAGGACGGTGGCTTAATCTCCGTAGCAATGCGCGTACAGGGCCAATTCAACTGCCTTCGTCTGTTCTGCTGCGAGACGTTGAGCGCGACTATTCTCCATGGCTTGCGACACGGTGCGCAGAAATAGATCGCGGTCAATGGGTTTCTTTAGGAACGCAACGATGTTGCACGACGACGCCCACTCGGAATGCTCCAGGGCTCCGCTGATGAGCACGATTGACGTGAATGGATTGATCGTTCCGATGCGCGAGGCCAAGTCCACCCCATTCATGCCCGGCATCCGGACATCACTAACGACCACGTCATACGCATTCGTCTTGATGCGATCAAGCGCGATGTAGGGGGAGTCGGCGGTTTCAACCAGTACCTGTTCGAGACGAGAGGTCGCCAGTTGAGACAGGAGTGTGAGGACGAGGGAATCATCATCAACGATCAGAAGTCGGGAGACGTGTAACATAATGCCCTCCTCTGGACGAATGCCAGTAGGAGCAAGACAGTTGCCAATCATCGCGCACGTAATGTCGCAATAAGGAAGAGAAGCAAGAAAGGTGGGGGCGCTTCCTGTGCGGTTCTGCCCAGGATTGACTGTGCGTCTCTTTGCCAGCCTAGGTCCGACGGCTTATTTGATTGCTCATACTCCCAGCAACGCGCTGCAAGCTTTTACAACGCCGTCGTCGGACATCTCGTGCCGTCGCTTCTGACTTTTTGGTCCCGGCTATAATGGGCACCGATAATGCCTTCTCCTTATTCGTGGCCCATCATCTGGTCGGCACACCGGTGATTGCCTCCGCCCTGGCGCTGGGATTGGCGATCTTCTCCGTCTCGTTTCACAGTGCCATGGCAATCATGGCTGGGTGCTCTTCCTCGCGCTTCTCGGTGAACTGCTGACGCCTCCGCACTCGCGCATGAAACATCTCCATTCATGAGGGGATAGTGGCATTCATTGGGCTTA
>DATEPO010000259.1:0-6527 GCA_035273145.1 Nitrospiraceae bacterium | reverse complement strand
TCTTCTTCCGAGATCCGCGATACTCAGATCTTGATTGCGTGCGATTCCACGTACAGCCTGCTCGAATTGTTCTTGGGCATGACGGAAGATTTCATCCGCGAGTTCCCAGACTCCGAGGTGTCCGGCGGTCCGTTCTTGTCTTTCGGCATACCAGGCGGCGGCGGCAATTGTGAGTAAATTTTCACCGGCTATCTCGATCCGGTTTTGCCGACCTTGATCGTCCCGCAAGGCCTCTCGGTGGATGGCCATGGTATGCAAAATGCCCCGTGCCAGCCGTCGGCTGGCTTCTTCGACGTACAGCAGTTTGGAACGGACCTTGGGATGCTGTATTTCGCGTCGGGACGACAATGGTCTTTTTCTCCATTGACCGGCATACCAGGGAAGATAGAACCGCAGCAGTTTCCACAATTCCTTCAGTCGGCGACCGCCGGTCAGCCGTTCATCGAAATAGTTTCGCGCTCGTTCAAGGTGAACGCTCAACCCCTCGCGCGCCACGAACGGCCGCAGGATATCGGTGGCGCCCTCTCCAATCCGATACATGTCCGCATCGCGCACCAACTGTTCGATTCCAAATCCAGGCGCACCGCGAAGGCGTTTGGATTCAGCCGTCTCATACCCCATCCCGCCAAAAATGATTTGTGCATCTTTCAGAAAGTGAATGGTTCGCTCGGAACAGAACATTTTTACGATGGCGGCTTCAATGCGGATGTCATAACGGTGTTGATCCGCCAGATGCCAGACAAGCTGCGCGAGTGCTTCCATCGCAAACAGGTCGGCCGCCATGCGTCCCATCCGTATTTGCTGCGTCTGGCGTTCGGCCAACGGTCTCTGAAACGTAACGCGCGTGTTGGCGCGGTCAAGCGTCGGCTGCCAGGCTTGTTTCGCCATGCCGAGACAGATGGCCGGTATGCTGATCGCGCGTCCGATGTTCAGAATCGTCAGCGCATATTTGAGCCCTTTCCCAATCTCTCCGATCACATTGCCGACGGGGATCCGTACGGCTTGGAACGTCATGTGCCCATTCTCAATTCCGCGACAGCCTTCAAACTGGCACCGCTGTCGGATCTGGACTCCGGGCGTTGACATGTCGAGAATGAAGGCCGAATGTACACGATCGTCGGCGCTTTCCCCTTGCTGAACGGGTACCCACACGGGTCTGCCGTTTTGTTGGACGCGCTTGGCCGGCACGCGGGCGATCAAGGTGACGAAGCGGGCGATGGGGCCGTTGGTGCACCAGAGTTTCTCGCCGTTCACCACGAACGCTTTGCCGGATGAATCGAACACCGCCTCGGTTTGAATATGAGCGGCATCGGACCCCGTCATCGGCTCCGTCAGCGCAAAGGCGGACATGTCTTCGCGCGCGACACACGGCAGATAGCGCTTCTTCTGCTCCTCATTCCCAAAGAGAAGAATCGGCATCGCGATGCCGATGGACTGGGGAACCGCGACGGTCAAGGCCAGAATATTGCTCCAACTGGCGATCAGGGTCAGGACACGGCCATAGTTTTTATAGGAGAACCCCAGCCCTCCGTACTCTTTCGGGATTTTCATGCCAAAGGCGCCGAGCTTGAACAAGCCCTTCAGCACGTGGTCCGGAATCTTGGCCGTTCGCTCGATTTCATCGGGATCGACCTGCGCGATGAGAAAGGATTGAATGCTCTCGCAATAGGTCTCCCCCGCTTTTCGGTCTTCGGGCGATTCTTCAGGCGGATTCAGCAGATCGAAGTCAGGCCGGCCTTCATACAGGCCGGCCATGAAGCTCAAGCCGGTGAAGCGTTCGCGAGCCTCTTCAAGCCGCTCCAGCCCTTTAAACAATTCAGACATGGTTTCCTTCGCGGTGGATCGCGTTATATGCCTTCCTTGAATTGATGCTCTCGGTACGCGGCGAGTATCGGCGCAAGTCGAGCTTTCAGTTCCAAGCGTTTCGGCTTGCCGGTTGACGTATAGGGAATGTCCTGTCCGAACAGGATTACTTTCGGACGCTTCGAGAACGGCAGACGAGACCGGCAGAAGTCCAACATCTCCGCAGTGGTAAGGGATGATTCGTTGTCTCGTGGAACCACATACGCGGCGATTTCCTCGCCGTAGTACCGATGTTCGAATGGCACCGCCATGGCGAATTTAACGGCGGGATGCCCCTTCAACAGATCGTCGATCTCAAGGGGCGAAATGTTCACGCCGCCGCGGATGATCAGCTCCTTGAGTCGGCCGGAGATAAAGAAAAATGGCCGCCCCCGGTCGCCTGAGACGTAGAATCCCTCGTCTCCTGAACGGAACCATCCCCAGTTGAACGCAGCATCATTACTGTCTTCCCGCTTGAAATAGCCGGCACAGACCGTTCGCCCCCGAATACAAATCTCCCCGCGGGCCATCTCAGGAAGACGCTTGCCGTTTTCGTCAAGGATCGCCATCTCGTTATGGGGCAACGGGACACCGATGGAGGGGAAATCGTACGCGGTCAACCAATGATGACGCTGATCGGCTGAGAGATCAGTGGGCAAAAAGCAGGCGTAGCACGTCGTCTCGGATAGTCCATAGCCATGACGGATGGGAAAGCCAAACCGGTCCTCGAATCGAGCCGCCGTTTCCTTCAAGAGCGGTCCTGCACCACAGATGAACCCGCCAAAGCGGTCAAGCTTATACGGCACCAGATCCTCATTCGCCTCGAGCAAAAATTCGAGCAGGGTCGGAACCACGCTCACGATACGGACCTGCTCGTCATGTATTCGCCGCCAGAATGTGGCCGCCTGGAATTTTCGGTTCAGCACGATACGTCCTTTGGAGTAGAACGGAGTCACGAGGGTGACGACGCATCCATTGACATGATGGATGGGAAGCACGCACATCCACGGATCGTCTTCGCCGATCAGATGCCATGCTGCGATCGCCTCGGCATCGATGAGGAGATTCTCCGCCGTCAGGATGACGCCTTTCGGCGACCCGGTGGTTCCAGACGTATAGACAATCAAGGCTTCATCTCTCAGGCGAGAGGCATGAGGCAACCGGCGAGAGGCTGGAATGGACTTTTGCCCCTGGCCTCTGGCCCCTCGTCCCTCGTCTGGACGGAGGCCTTCATCCTCAATGGCGATGACGTCGCGGATGAACGGCAATGTAGACGCGAGGCTGACGATCTCATCGAGACAGTCGTGCCAACAAAAAACTGCGGAGACTTCCGAATGCTCAAGAATGTAGCGCTTCTTCTCTGCCGATTCCTCCATATTGATCGGCACGACGGCGATCCCAAGCACCCAGGCCGCGAAATAGAGCACGACGGTTCGATCGTGATTGAACAGCACCGTGGCGATACGGTCGCCGCAGTGGAGGGCGAGGCGGTCGCGAAGAACGCTCGTCGTTCGCTCGACCTCTGCGCCGAACTGCGTATACGTGTATGTCCGCCGAATGTGACGCGCATCATCATAAAAGGTCAAAAACGTGCGAGTGCCTAATGCGGCATCGGAGGTGCGCGACCGAAACAAGTCGGCAAACGAAGACCACGGGAGGACAAGCGGCGGACCCTCCATCTCTCTGGCCTGAGCAATTCTGTCATGCACGTCGAGCGATGGCGACATAGGCTTGCAGGGGTGGTCCTGTGTATAGCGCGCGAGGACGGATCAGTCGGTTGTGGTCTTGCTGTTCGATCACATGGGCACACCATCCCGTAATGCGCGAGCAGACGAACACCGGCGTATACCAATCGCGGGGAATCCCCATCAGGAGATACGACACCGCGGTATAGAAATCCAAGTTGGGATACAGTGCTTTCTCTTCCTGCATAATCCGATCGATGGTCGTGGCCATCTCATACCATCGAGTATCTCCACAGATACGGCTGAGCGCGCGAGCCTGTCGTTGGATGATGAGTGACCGCGGGTCGCCCTGTTTCAAGACGCGATGGCCGAATCCCATGACACGGCGCTTGCTTGCGAGCGCGTCTCGAACCCACCGCTCGGCTCGGTCGGGTGCCGCGATCTCGCAGAACATAGCCGCCACCGCCTCATTTGCGCCTCCGTGGAGCGGGCCTTTCAGCGTGCCGATCGCCGCCGTAATCGCCGAATGCAGATCGGTCATCGTTGAAGCGGTTACCCGGGCGGCAAATGTCGACGCGTTGAACTCATGCTCGGCGTACAAAATTAGGGACACATTGAGAAGCCGCGCCATGGCCCGCGCCCTCTCATCTCCCCGGCGTTCCGTAAGAAGAAAAAGAAGATGGTCGGCATAACCGCCTTCCGTCTTGGATTCTATCGATTGTTTGCCGTGAATATGGCGATACGCGGAGGTAATCAGGAGTGGAATCTGCGCCAAGAGTCGAACGGCTTTGCGAAGATTCACATCGTGGGAGTGATCGCCTGCCTCGGGGTCGGCCATGCCCAAGACCGATACACCGGTTCGCAGGATATCCATTGGATGCGCACCGGACGGGATGTGATGGATAAAATCCTCCACAGGCTTGGGAAGGATCGACGCTTCGGCAATGTGATCGACGAACTGTTTGAGTTGCTGTTGAGTCGGCAGAGCACCGAAGAGAAGCAAGTAAGCCACTTCTTCAAAACTGGCTCCTTCTGCCAGATCTCCTATGGCATACCCTCGGTAACGCAGACCGCTGTCGCCCTCATCCACCTGACAGATTTCTGACTCGCCCGCGAGCACCCCTTCAAGGCCAGGGCTATAGGTCTTCTCGTCCGTCCGCTTCATACCACTCCTTGTTCCGCCGTTCATAGCCGTCGTACCGTAGGAGGTCATACAGTTGCTCCCTCGTCTGCATCCGACTTAAGAACCCGTGTTGCGTGCCGGTTGATTTGAGTTCCGTCAGCATGATCTCAACTGCCTTGGAAGCCATGCGCAACGCTGTCACCGGAAAGAGCATGAGGCGATAGCCCAGTTCCTCGAATTCCTTCACGGGCAAATACGGCGTCTTGCCGAACTCGGTCATGTTGGCGACTAACGGCACCTTCATGCCGGCCTTCCCGAATTGTTCCGCAAATGCTTGGAACTCCTCGGCCGATTCGAGAGCCTCAGGAAAGATGGCGTCCGCGCCCGCGTCTACATACGCCTTGGCGCGCTCTACTGAAGCCTCGAGTCCTTCAACCGTACGGGCGTCCGTTCGAGCAATGATGAAGAAATCAGGGTCGAGCCGAGCTTGAACGGCGGCCTTCACTTTGCGGACCATCCCGTGTCGTGACACCAGTCGCTTACCTGGCAGATGCCCGCACTTCTTCGGCATCTCCTGATCTTCCAATTGAATGCCGGATACGCCAGCGCGCTCGAACTCCCGGACGACTCGCATTACCATCAGGGGAGGGCCAAAGCCGGTATCGGCATCCGCTAAGGCCGGAAGGGCGACGGCGTTCGCAATGGTCGCCGCATCGGAGACGACCTCAGTCATGGATAAGATTCCGATATCAGGCAACCCTCGTGCTGCAGACAGCGCGGCGCCCGAGACATAGATCGCCTCGAATCCGGCGCGCTCGATCTGCATAGCCGAGAGTGCATTGAACGCCCCTGGAAGCACAACAGTGTTGGCGGCCAGGAGTTCGCGCAGACGGCGGGGCTTTCCTGCACTGCGATCAAGCATGCGCAGCCTTTCTTCTCACCTTCAACAGCGGCATCAACACGTGCACGTCCTTGACCTTGTCCAAGCTCCAAATGAGGTCGGCTAGGTGTCGCGTTTGAGCCGAGCCGAGCTTTCCGGCGCTCAACAGCGCGAACTTGTCGACGAGCTCTTGATCGGACATCGCGTTACGCGGATGTCCCAGCGGATAATCCTGCTGCCCCACATATTGCTTGCCGGCGGCCGTGATCACGGTCAGACGGGTAGGCATCGCGCGAGGATACTGGTCGACGAATTCGGGCTCCCGGACGACGCGAACTTTTTGCATGAGCGCACAGAGAGCCGGATTGTGCAGGCGCTTCTCGTCGAACGACTCCAGTGTGACGGTGCCATCCAGCAGTGCGACGGCCACGCAATACGGAAAACTGTGGTCGGCGGTCTCACGCGTTCCAGGATGCCACTTTTCCGGATCGCGCCCGATGATTTCGATCGCAACATCGTAGCTGCCGATTTCAACCGTCTCGATATGGGTAAGTCCTCCCGGCCCTTCGGACTGTAAGAGTTCCGCGCGGACGGCCAGGGCCGCTTCCACGGCGGTTTGCGCATGATATTCGACGGGATAGTGTTTGATGTACGTGTCGAGGATCTTGAACGGCACGCGCTCTTGCGGTCCGGCCTTGTCGCCGCCGAACGCCGGCAGCTCGAGCGGTCCCGACACGAGTTTCATAAACGCCTTTTCACCCTCAAAGATGGGCGAAGGCCCGGTCATCCCTTGCTGCGCCAGCATGGCGGCAAAGACACCGTTGCGCGCCGCATTCGAAAAGGCGCAGGCCTTCCACATCGAGAGATCGCCGACCCGGGTTTGCCGAAGCGCGACATTGGCGACCCCAGCCAGATTGACGGCTTGCACCATGCCCGACGTCGGCAATTGTAAAAGCTTGGCACCGGCGAGCGCCGACGAGAATGGCCCGTACGTTAC
>DATEPO010000258.1:0-18492 GCA_035273145.1 Nitrospiraceae bacterium | reverse complement strand
AAGCAGACCGATGCGACGCGAGGCAGTAAGGTGAGTCCAGAGTGAAGTGCCTCCTGCCGCAGCCGCCAACGTGGCCAGCGGAGTCATCAACGGAAGCACGAGATTCCCTGTCCAGAGGGCCACCGTGGCCAGCGCAATATAGCCCAGCCCCAGGACTATGATGCCGACAGCGGCGAGCCAACCGCCGATGGCGAACAGCAGCCAAGAGGCAAGACCGCCGATGATGATGGCGGCGACGCTGCCGAACATGGCCGGCGCGCCGGTAATCCAGTGCTCCGTCATAATCGTATTCAGGACCTGGGCGTGCGTCAGAGGCCACCCTGATAGGGAATCGAGGGACGTTTGCCCGATTGTCGATTGGGGTTCGTCGGAAAGAATGAGGACAATCTTTCCACGCACCCATTCCTGTAATTGTCCCATCTCCCCGCGATCGATCGTATCCCACATGTCGATGAACGGATAGGACTGCGAGAGAAGATCGGTTGCCCGTGCATGATTGATGACGAGCCGCCCGTTGCGATCGACAGGTATGGCGATCGTGCGGATCTGTCCGTCGGGAAGCCGCGCGTCGCGGAGCACGATCTCATCCCGCCGGATGCCGATATTCTGAGGAGCGACCTGGAAAAAAGATACAGCCAGTGCCAGCCCAAAGGACGGCACGGCACGGTCGCCCATACGGGTCAAGAGGACGGCCTGCCGATCCCCGCTCTCATTATCTGGCATGATGTGTCCGACTCCCATCGCGTATTGCTCAAGCGGCGGAAGAGAATCGGTTGCCGGAGTAATGGAGCGAAGAGTCTGCGCTTGCCTCGGCGTCAGCGGCGGCCAGCTCGCATGCATGAGAGCGGGGCGTGTAGTTTCGGTCTGAGGGGATGAACTCATGTGCGCCGCAAGCGGATACACTACACGACCGGCCGTACGCGTGGCCTCGATGAGCATCGCATCGCTTGTCGCGCCGCTACGTCCTGGCGCATTGGGCCGCTCACGGTGAATATCGAGACCGATCACGGAGGCCCCTGCCCGGTTCAGCGCCGTAATCATGCGTGCCAGCAGCGCATGATCCAGCGGACCTGCGCCGAAGCGACTATCGGTCTCGGCCGTGCGTGTGATGAAGACCAGCGAGGGACTGACGGGAATGGGCGCGCGCACCCGAATCCACGTGTCGTACAGACCCCAATCGATGGGGCCAGTGAAGCGCGGAGCAAGACGTGCAAGAGTCGCGACAATGATGACGCTCACGACGGCAATCAGGCAGGCAATCCCGGCTGTCGACCGCACGAGGGTCTGTAAGATGGGCCGGATGTTATGGCGATGCATTCGAGGCGGACTTCGATTTTCCATTCGCTTTTTCAATGGCCGGCTGGTTCTGCGGCAAAGCCGATATGTCGCGCAGAAGTGCTTTCGCTTCCTCTGAAGACTCTCCCTTCAACAGCGCCTTCGCCTTCTTACTATCCTGCGGGACGCCGAGCCCGTGGGCGTACAGGCGAGCCATGACGAGACGAGGGCGGGGCACGCCCTCTTCAGCCGCCATCTTAAAGAATGTACGAATGCGGTCATCATATGGCGCAAACTGCCCTTCTAAGCCGCGTTCGTAGAGGATTGCAAGAGCAGCCTGGGCCGGTTCGCTCAAGGCCATGGCTTCTTTAAGCAGCACCGGCAGCGCTTCACGAAGACGATCTTGTTGTATCAACGCAGCGCCCACACAGTCGCTGGCTTGCCGATCGAATTCAGGATACTCCTTCCACAGTTCGGCTCGAAATTCAGCAAAGGCTTCAATAATGGCGTCGCGCTCGCCGGCCGGCCGCTTATTTTTCGTGAAGACGCTCTGGCGTAGTTGTGACAGCGCCTCCTTGGCTTGCGGCTCGTCCTGTTCCGCGGCACGAAACCACCACTGCACGGCGACGGGAAGATTCCGCTCTACCCCGTGGCCGGACGCATGTGCGCTGCCCAAAAAGTATTGCGCTTTCGGCAGGCCGGCTAGAGCGGCCGCGTAAAACTCCTGGGCCGCGTCCGCGTCCTGATTTGCCAATTTGAGCAGCACGCCAAGGTTATAGTGCGCATCGGCATAATCGGGCTTGAGCTGCAGCGCGTCACGATACGCCTCGATCGCGCCTCGGCTGTCTCCTAAGCCATACCGAACAATGCCTAAAGCGTAGTGTGCTCGAACCAGATCGGGCTGAAGCTGCACGGCGGTCTGCAATGCCTGCCGCGCGGATGCCCACTCCCGCCTGACTATGTGGACCGTTGCAAGATTGACATGGGCCTGAACCAGATCCGGCTGTGTGCGAAGCGCTGCTTGATAGGCCTCGATCGCGCCATCGAGATCGCCGATTTGATAGAGCGCTGTGCCTAGGCTCATCCGGGCTTCGACGAAATCCGGCTGCATGCCAAGCGCCTCGCGCAATTCTTCGGTCGCCCCGAGGACATCGCCGGCATTGAGCCTGGTCACGCCCAGTACATAATGTGTCTCGGCCGGATGTGGCTCGGGCGGCTCCTCGGGGGCAAGTGGTTCAGGTTCCGAGGAGGCCGGCGGCGGCGCGGCATGTTCGCTCATTACGGGAGGCGCGCCTGCAGCCAGCGCGTCATGAACTTCGCAGGCAGGAGACAGCGCAACAGCCGCGATCCCGATACAGGCATGGATGGTGAGCCACTGAATCGTGCTGTTCATCGCATTCGACGGTGTTCACCCATAATCGGAGGGATTATACCATTCCCTTTGGAGCGAGGGGCCAGGCTAGGCATCAAAACGCTGCAATTGAGAGGCGAGCATGGTGGCTACGGCAGAGAGGTCGAAAGGCCAGGCATAGCGAATCTCTATATGGGGGAACCGTGCCCGAAGGCGATTTAGGCTCTCAGGAATTTCGATTTCTGAATGGCTCCCACCCGGAGTCAGCATGGACGGCACGACGGTAATGGTCACGATCCCCGCCTGGATCATCGCTTGTAAGGCCTCCTCGACCGTCGGAGCGCAAAATTCGTTATAGGCCATCGCAAAGCGTTCCCCGTGTAAGCGTGCGCTGAGGTGAGTCGCGAGCGCTTCGAAGCCGGCCTGGTACGGATCCGTTTGAGGGGTTCTGGGCCACTGCCGTATACGCCGATCCAAATCCGTCTCTTCCGGCGTTGGCTCCGTCCCACTTGCCCGTCGTCGGGCTTCCAGCGTTTTCAGTTTGGTGACAAGCTCCCGGGGGTAATCCGTGGGAATTGCGCCGTGACCGACCAGGAGCACACCGCGCTTTCGATATTCGTCGTTCACCAATGCTCCTGTAAAAATCGTTGAGTCCGTTGGGTCAGTTCAGTCTATTCATTCCGTTTGATCCGTTGGGTAAGCGATTTACGGTGAACCGGACGAAAACAGACAAACATCTTCTAGACCGAGAATTCGGCCCACAAAAATGTATGGTCAGATGGGGCCGCGGCGCGCCGCGGCTCGATGTCCACTTCTACTTTCGTGCATTTGTCAGCCATAGGGCCGGTCGCGAGAATATGGTCGATCCGCCATCCCTTATTTTTGTCCAGCGAGCTGGGCCGTAGATAATCCCAAAAGGTAAATTGCTGCCGATCGGGATAAAGCTTACGGAAGACATCCACAAATCCCCACGCCAGCGTCTCTTTATACGCGCGACGCGCATCTTCATGGTAGCAGACATGCTTCAGATGTTTCTCAGGACTATGGACGTCGATGGGCTCCGGAGCCACATTCATATCGCCACACCAAACGGCGGGTCGGTCGGGAGAGAGATGCTTCTCGAAATATAGGCGCAACCGGGTGTACCAGCCGAGCTTATAAGTATATTTGGGGGAATCGATTTTAAATCCATTCGGCACATACGTGTTAATGATCGGAATGCCGTCGATTACGACCCGCATCAGCCGAACATCGTCCAGCTCCGGCGCTGCATCCTCAAATCCATAATACACGGATTCCGGCTCTTGACGGCTGAGCACCGCGACGCCGTTGTAGGATTTCATGCCGCGATAGGCGAGATGATAGCCGCTACCGGCAAAGGCCAATGCGGGAAACAGCTCATCCTGTACCTTCGTCTCCTGAAGACACAGCACATCAGGCCGATGCTGCTCCAGCCACTGCAACACGATCGGCACACGAATCCGGATCGAATTAACGTTGAAGGTGGCAATCTTCATGGAGCGATAAAAACGTGAAGGCGGAATTATATCAGATGGGCGAAGGGGAGATCACGATGAAGCGAACGGAGTAGAGACGCGAGTAGGGCCTAGGCGACCCCCAGAACTGACCCGGAGGCCGCCGCAATAGTAACCATTATGGAGCCATCGATGTTGCACGCATGTCTTGCGCTACCGGAGCTTGCCCATTTCCTCGGAGACGTCATTTGGACTGTTGTAGTTCGTGGCGCCCATCCGATTCAGCGCGTTGAGCACATTCTCATCGGCGCCCTTTTCTTTCGCCCGCTTGACCAGCGAGGCTTTGTCGGTCGGATAGTCGACGCCGCCTAAAAACTTTTGGACCTGGATCGGATTCGGAATCGTGGTCTCTGTTTTCTGAGCCATGAAAGCCTCCTCTAACAGACGGAACTAGTCTGACTCTCCTCAGCCGGTCTTGCGCACATCGCCCCCTTTGCCGATTTCTCCTCGCCACGCGCCCGTTTCCTGCCCGCGGGACTCGATGAATTGCTTGAAGCGATCGAGATCGCCGGTCACGCGCAGAGAGACGACCCCTACTGCATCGCCGGTCTTTTCGACAAAGGTCTCCGGATCATATTCCAATTGCAGCATAATCTTCGTCGTGGTCGGCGAAATTTGATGGAACGTGACCACGCCGCCATTTGGCGCACCGGTTCGACTCCGCCAGGCAATTCGCTTATCGGGAGACTGCTCGGTAATTTCCGCGTCCCATTCCTTTTCCTTGCCGGCTATTTCGGCGCGCCAATGTAACCGCTTGTCGTCCAGTTGCTTGACCTCTTTCACGCCCTCCATGAACTTGGGAAACTCTTCAAATTGCGTCCACTGATTATAGGCTGTCTTGACGGGAACGTTGACTTCAATGGATTTTTCAATGGTGGACATAGTCCCTCCCTTTTGTTGCTGATTTCCGCAATCAATATACTTACTCTACGGGAGCTCATTATTGAGGACTATCGGTAGAGGGACAGGGCTGCTGTCCGCCGATGCCACAGGCGATTGTCGGATTAGGGGAACTATCGTGTGAAAAGAATGATGTGAAAAGAAGAGTCGTTAGCGTGACAAGGTGTGGGTGAAGGTCAGCAGACGATTGAGCAGGTCCGTGTCGGCTGCCAAAATGCCGCGAATGGTAGTTTTTGCTTGGTTGAACGACAGCGGGCTACCGTTGCGATCCATGACCGCGCCGCCCGCTTCTTCGATGAGGAGGACGCCGCCCGCCACGTCCCATTCATTCAACCCGTCGACATTGAGCGTCGCATCGGCTCGGCCGGCCGCAACAAGCGCCAGCGTGTAGGCAATCGATCCCATGGGACGACACTCAGCCGCCGCTTCAATCGCGCGAAACACTCCACGTTCCAAAGCAGGCGGATTGACGAAAATCACCGGGCGGCCATTCCGCGCAGCCGTGACGTGAATCGGTTGACCGTTCAGCCAGGCGCCCATCCCACGCACAGCCGAAAACAGTTCATCGGTCGCCGGATTAAAGACGGCCGAGACCACGGGGTGATGAGACTCGACGAGTGCAACCGAAATAGCATATTGAGGCACGCCGCGCATGAAGTACTTTGTCCCATCGATCGGATCGATGACCCAGACCCGTGTGTTCTCCAATCGGCGGGGGTCATCCGGCGTCTCTTCAGACAACCAGGCATCATGTGGAAAGGCGGTGAGAAGCCGTTCACGCAGGATCTGATTGACGGCGAGGTCGGCCGTCGTCACGGGGGAGCGGTCTTTCTTGATATGGGTTTCGAACCCTTCCACCGCCAGCTTCAACGCTTGTTGTCCGGCTTGCCGCACAGCCGCCCGAAGGACATCCAGCTCCTGATGCATCGCCATCTATTAGGGCCTCCTCCCATGAACAGTACCAGTTTATCGCCAGAAGGCAAAGGGCAGAGCATGTCCGGTCATTCAGGACCTCTCCATCAGAGCACACGGAGCACAAAACTCCAAGTCGGCTATACTTTTCACAGAATGAGACCTTTCACACCAGCGGATAGCGGATGGCACGCATACTGACCTGTCCTGACTGCGGGAAAGACGGCATTCTGCGGTCGCACTGTTTCAATATCGCCGAACGTATCGCCATGCTGCTGCTTATCGCGCCGTTTCGATGTCAGGCCTGCAGCCACCGGTTCTTCGCGTTTCACATTGGGAGAAATTACTCAAAGCATCTCCTCGATCGCCGCGAGCATAAGCGCATCCCGGTACGCCTAGCCCTGTCGTTTTCCGGCGGCCGAACGCGCGGGACCGGTATGGTCCGAGACATTTCCATGGGTGGGTGCATTATCGAATGCGAGACGATGGTGCAAGTCAACGATATTTTCTATCTTCAGATGTTTCTCAAGGAGCAGGAGATGCCGGTCGAAGTGGCTGCCATGGTTCGATCGGTGAGCGCCAAGCGGATCGGTTTCAAATTCTTGCGCAGTGCCCGTGAAAACAAACGTCTGTTCGAATTTCTTCATGCCAACGGGGCGTGACTGAGAGTTCTTCTCGGCCTTCGGTTCCATTAAAAAATCCAGTTGACCGCGAAAAATACGCCCTGTCTTCTCGTATTATCCACATTGTGTTGGCCCAGCCCGATCGTTCCGTCAACATTGTATTGCGTGATGGTTCCCTGCCCGGATTTAATATCCCAGTATTGATACCCTGCCTCAGCCGTCAATTGACGCCACACCCGCACCGACACCGACCCTTCTAACTGCACGCCGTTTCCACCGGACGCCGTACTGAGAAAGCTTGGGTTCTGCTGAAGATCGTCCCTGAGATGATGCACGTCATTTTGCCGATAGTAATTGACGGGGATGTAAAACGCGCTGGCCTTGAACGAGAGGAAACTCAGGAGCGGGACGGTCATTCGCGTGCCGAGGCGCAGGCTGTGCCAATGGTTGGTTTGTGTGATCCCAATCACGTTGCTTGGGACATCCCGGCCTCCCGGAAATAGGTCTTGAAGTCCATAGGCGGCATACTTCTCCTGCCAATATTGATACCCCAACAGGAAGTCGACGCCTCCCAAGACCGGATTGTCTTGGACTGTCCAGTGAAACACACGAACCCCCGGCGTCACCGAAATGATCAGCACGCTGCCATTATCGGATCGCGAGAGGGTTTCGGATGCCTTTTGCGTTCGATTATTTCCATCCCAATCCTGGTCCAACAGGGTGCCGCTTCCGATGGTCCCATACCCGATGGACGCATTCATGAGGAGTCGCTGAAGGACCACGAGATCGGCATTGACTTGCGTGATGGCGCTATTGAGGCCGCGCCACGTCAGTTCGGAGCGGACATTCACGCCGGAATCGCCGATGTTGTGCGCGCTTTGCCCGTGACTGAGCCACTCCCTTACGCCGACAGTCAAGGTATAGGGTCGATTATTTTCCGGCGTTGCCGGAAGGTCTTGCGCCGACGAAGAGCCGACCGGAATTACCCAGAACGCAATGAGAAGAACGCATGCCGAGCAACAATGCCGCATTCGTTTACGCTTTCCGGGGAGCTACCGTTCCCACGTGGAGATCGAACACGCCCCGTCCTTTATCGTTCACATAGCGGCGCAACGCTTCAGCGATGACCGGAAATGCCAACCTGTCCCAAGGAATCGCATCAGGAGGAAAGAGGTGCGCTTCCAGGCTTTCACTTCCGGCGCCATAGTCCGGACCCCGCATAGCCCCTCGAAAAATCATGTACACCTGGCTAATGTGCGGCAGGCTGAAGACGGCATAGAGTGAGGTAATGTCGACATCCGCTTGGGCTTCTTCCAATGTCTCGCGCGCCGCGGCTTGCTCAGCGCTCTCGCCTTGCTCCATGAACCCCGCAGGGAACGTCCAAAACCCTATCCGCGGATCGATCGCGCGACGGCATAATAAAAGGTGATCGTCCCATTCCGCAATGCACCCGACCACAACCTTTGGGTTTTGATAATGGATCGTCTGACAGGTGTCGCAGACGAACCGTGAGAGGAGGTCTCCCGGCGGAATTCGGCGCGACACTGACGACCCGCAATCACTACAAAACTTCATACCGTACGATACAAAAATTATGGCCGGGGTGAACGATCTTGATTCCGTATCCGACGAAGGGAACAATAGAGCGCGTATCCCTGGGCCAACATACCGGTCGCAATCAATCCTAACGACGTCGGAAGCCAGGCCGAGTCGGGATCATCCAACCCATACATGCCCATCACAAACCCCGACGCGATCGCCACGATACCGACCGACCGTGCGATAAACGCGCTGTGCCGCAAGCCTGGATTCGCCATTGCGCAGGAGTTAGTCCTTGGCCTCTTGCACTCCGTCGACAAAATAGTCCGTGGAACCGAAACAGTCGGTCGGAATGCCGCGGAACTCGCGATAATGCAGGACGACTTTTTTGCCGAGCAACGTATTAATTTGCTCGGCGACTGTCTTGTCCCAGACGCTGAAGGTCCAAATCATCGGCGCGACACCGGGCACCGTCGTCATCGCCAATTCGCCCTCATAACTTTTACAGAGCCATCCTCGGTGTGAGAATTTTTGGAGATAGCCGACTCGGTCTCCGTCCGAAAAGCTCCAGTTCAAAACCAGCAGCAGGTACAACATAATCAGGACAAGAGGAACCAAGAAGATGGCCCAGGCCAGTCGTCTCGTGCCCCGGCGAAAATCAATGCTCATCCTGATCCGCCTCCTGCAAGAATGAAAAACGCGGGACCGATCGGCCGTTGAGCTGAACCTGTCCCACAAACATCGCGACCGGTCTTACCCACAAGCCACGATCGCCGTAGAGGGCCCGATAGACAACCAGTTCTTCTTCTGTCTCAGAATGCTGTGCGCATCCGATGACCTCGTATTCCCGCCCCTTATAATGGCGATAGCGTCCGGGCTTGACCATTACCACTCGGCCATCATGCGATCGATGACGATCTGTTGTACGATGGCGTTCGGTCCGAGCGTTGCCAAGTAGACGCATGTCTCGGCCACATCGAACGGACTAATCGCGCCACTACGTTCGATGTCTTCAGGGGAGGCATCGACCAGTTCATCCGCCACTCCACCCGGGCAAATCGCACAGACCTTGATCTTATGTTGTCGTCCTTCATCGGCCATGGCTTTGGTCAACGCCATGATGCCGTGCTTCGATGCACTATACGCGCCTGTGCCTGCCCAGGCTTGAACACCGGCGACACTCGACATATTGAGGATGACACCGCCGCCGTTACGCATCATGTGACTGAAGCCCGCGCGGGCGCAGAGAAACGTTCCGTACAGGTTGGTCTTGATCACGCGATCAAAGGTTTCCGTACTGATATCGACCAGACGTCCACTGCCGCCGATGCCGGCATTGTTGATCAAGAGATCGAGCCGTGCAAACTGACGAACCGTGCCGGAGAAGAGGCGCTCTACTTGCGTCTCATCCGCCACATCCGTAGGGATTGAAATGGCTTCGCCGCCGTCCGCATGGATCTGCGCGACAGTCCGCTCGCAAAGACGCTGCCGCCTGGCAGCCACAACGACACGTGCGCCTTCTCGTCCGAACGTCAGCGCAACAGCTTTTCCAATGCCACTGCTGCTTCCGGTGACAATGGCAACCTTTCCAGATAAGCGTTTCACGGTCGAGATTATAGAGCGTTGGTAATCAATCGAGCAATGTGAGTATGCGCGAGAGCAATGGATGGATTGTCCTGCCGGGACAATGTGCTCCTCAACGATGCTTGGTTCTTTATCAGACCTTCCGGAAAGTCTTTAAATATACAGACATCGATGTCTAGTCCTTCACGAGTGTGAGAGGCCCGGCTCTTGCTGGCATGTTGGAGATGTCATGTCACGGGGCCGTGTCGTTTTTTAAGGAGGATGTGATGCCGAACACCAATTCGTCGTTTTCACCGATTACCAGAACCACTCAACTTCACGCTCAACTCGAAAAATTGGAATCGCTCGGCCGTCGACAAGCAAACGACGGGGAGCTGGCTCAATTCGACAACGAAACGGAAGAGCTGTTGGGCCGGCACTTCGGTCCATCGGACGCGCGACTCGAGGCATACAAGTATGCGACGCTGGCAGAAGCGGAGACGCTGGTCAATATGCCGGAAGCCGCGCAAGAGCCATCCGCTCAAGACCTGCCTAAAAAAGCGCTCCAACAGCGCCGGCAAGTGCTTGAGGGAATCATATCGGAATTTCAAGATGTGGAAGGAAAAGAGAACGAGGTGCTCACGGGCGAAGATCATGAAGATCCGCCCTTGGGATAACCGGCGAAACGATGATGAGTAAGAACCGTGCTTGACTGCTAACGTCACGGCTGGAATGGCGCCCGCGCTTGGTCACGAGGCCGTTACCTGGTCGGAAGGAATGAGCCCATGTTCGTGAATATGCCGGCGTATGGCCGGCAGGGAGCGCCAGAAGACACCGGCAGTCAACAGCGTCATGAGTCCGCCGATCATGACGATGAGCGAAGCCGGCAGATACGTCGCGCCGATCCCTGCCAACATGCTTCCGAAGATTGTAAATCCCAATGAGAGAGTGGTAAAGAAACTGACCACGCGTCCGCGCAGCGCGTCCGGCACTAAGCTCTGCAGCAAGATATTAATCCCAGCGAGGCTGCTGATCATGCCGAACCCGATGCCAATCATCGCCACCGCAGAAATCCAGAAGATGGAGCTCGCCGCAAAAGCCATCAACGACACGCCGAAGAGTGCCACCGCTCTCGCAATGGCGCGTCCGAGCCCCTTGACGGTGTCCCGTCCGGCATGACGTAGGGCCGCAGCTAACGCGCCGATACCGCTTGCCGCCATGAGGATGCCCAATCCTTCTGGTCCGCGGTGAAGAATGTCGCGGGCAAAGACCGGGAGCAGGGTGCTGTACGGCATGGAAACTACACTGAGCATGGCTGTCACGGACAGGACGGCCCGGACATGCGGGGTGTGCCAGGCGTAGCGCACACCTTCTTGCAATTGCTGCCAAGCATTCCCGGTCGTGTGCCGTTGCTTCGGTTCAAGGCGCATCGCCCACAGGCATGCCAGAATGATCAAGAAGCTAACGGCATTGATGGCGAAGCACACGCCTTCTCCCGCAAGGCCGACGATCAGGCCTGCCAGCGATGGACCGATAATTCGCGCCCCATTAAAGAGCGAAGAATTCAGCCCAATGGCTGAAGGAATATCCTGACGAGGCACGAGATCGGCGACGAACGATTGCCGGACGGGAATCTCCAGCGCACTGAAGATGCCCAATAACAAAGCGAGCACCAGGATCCATCCAATGGTAATGGCGCCGCTCAAGGTGAGGATAGCCAACAGCGCCGCCTGTATGAGCAACGACGCCTCCGCAATCATCATCAATTGTCGTCGTGGCCAGCGGTCCGCAAACAATCCACCGACAATGCCGAAGACGAGGATCGGCGCGCGCGCGAACAATTCCACCAGGCCTAGGAGAAACGGGGAGCCGCTGAGGCGATAGACCAACCAGGCTAACGCCATGCTTTGCATCCACGTTCCGCACAGTGAAAGGCCATGCCCAGTAAAAAAGAGCGCGTAATTGCGATGCGCTAACGCCCGCCACCGGGTGCGTCGCACGAGGGCCAGCGCAGGCGTTTCATTTGGGGGAGCGTGACGTGAGTCGGGAACTTGCACGGTCGCTCACCATACCACAAGAGAAGAACGAAGGATGAAACTCGTTGGAGGATAAGAACTTAAGACAGGAAGGAAAGAAGGCAGACCGCACTTCTTCGGCCTACGGGGTTGCCGCACCGGCTACCCACAGTGACCTCCCTCGGTCACCCGTTATGCGGCGTCGTAATAATCCTTATCCCGGCTCGTGTCATCCGATGGTCGGGCGGAATCATCGGATTCCATATAAACCGACACGACCGCGGCACCCCAGGTCAGGATTAATAAGGCGATGAGCAATGCTATCGGCAGCATGCTGCACCTCCAATGCGACAAGATCGTACTACGTGTCGTGTGACGTTTCTAGTAGGCGTCGTCCGACACGATTGGGCGTTGGAATCAGATTGCGTATCGGGTGATTGGTGCGGTAAAAACAGCTTTGGGCGATAATCGGAGGGTGCATGGCTAATGATAAGCAGGTGATTTTTTCGCTCATCGGTGTAGGTCGGGTCCATCCACCGAAGAAGCAAGTCCTCAAAGACATTTATCTTTCGTTCTATTATGGCGCCAAAATCGGGGTCATCGGGCTCAACGGCTCGGGCAAGAGCACGTTGCTCCGCATCATTGCCGGTCTCGACAAGGACTATATCGGCGAGATCACGATGTCGAAAGGCTATACCGTCGGACTGCTGGAACAGGAGCCGCAGCTCGACAAGAACAAAACCGTCAAAGAAATCGTCGAAGAAGGCCGCACAGAGGTGGTCTCGCTGCTGCGCGAGTATGAAACCGTCAGCAATAAACTGGGTGAAAATATCTCGCCGGCTGACATGGACAAGCTCTTGGAGAAGCAAAGTCAACTCCAAGAAAAGATCGAGGCGGCCAACGGATGGGAGTTGGAGAACGAGCTCGAGGTGGCAATGGATGCCCTTCGGTGTCCGCCGCCCGATAGCAAGATCGACGTGCTGTCCGGTGGTGAACGGCGTCGTGTGGCGCTGTGCCGGCTGCTCATCCAAGAGCCGGACATTTTGCTGTTGGATGAGCCGACGAATCACTTGGACGCCGAATCGGTCGGATGGCTGGAGCAACATCTTCAACAATATAAGGGCACGGTGATCGCCGTCACTCACGATCGGTACTTTCTGGACAACGCGGCCGGGTGGATTCTGGAATTGGACCGAGGCCAAGGCATTCCGTTTCAAGGCAACTACACGTCGTGGCTGGAGCAAAAGCAAGCGCGGTTGGAAAAAGAGGAGAAGGCGGAATCGAAACGGCGGAAGACGCTCGAGCGTGAGTTGGAATGGATTCGGATGTCCCCCAAGGGCCGCCACGCGAAAGGCAAGGCTCGAGTCACACGGTATGAGGAATTGCTGGGCGAGCAGCAGGACAAGCAATCCGAGGACCTCGAAATCTACGTGCCGCCAGGGCCGCGGCTGGGAGAGCTCGTGGTCGAAGCCAAAGGGCTGGCCAAAGCCTTCGGGGACAAAGTCTTGTTCGAAGACGTGGAATTCAATCTTCCCCGCGGCGGCATCGTGGGGGTCATTGGCCCGAACGGCGCAGGCAAGACGACGTTGTTTCGGATGATTGTCGGGAAGGAAAAACCGGACCAGGGCTCCCTGCGAATCGGCGAGACGGTCAAGCTCGGCTATGTCGATCAAGATCGAACCTTGGACGCCAACAAGACGGTGTGGGAAGTGATCTCAGACGGTCAGGACACGCTCAAGCTGGGCAAGGTGGAGGTCAATTCACGCGCCTATTGCGGGCGGTTCAATTTCGGCGGCACTGAACAACAGAAGAAAGTCAAAGACCTGTCGGGCGGCGAGCGCAATCGCGTTCATCTGGCGCGCATGCTCAAGGAAGGCTCTAACCTCTTAATCCTGGATGAGCCGACAAACGACCTGGATGTGAATACGCTGCGTGCCCTGGAAGAAGGCTTGGAGCGGTTCGGCGGATGTGCAGTCGTCAGCAGCCACGATCGATGGTTTCTGGATCGCATCGCCACCCACAT
Source organism: Nitrospiraceae bacterium (assembly GCA_035273145.1). Taxonomy (GTDB): domain Bacteria; phylum Nitrospirota; class Nitrospiria; order Nitrospirales; family Nitrospiraceae; genus JAICXS01. The sequence goes on along the minus strand of DATEPO010000258.1, from coordinate 4,756 downwards.
CCTCGCGTTCGAGGGCGACAGTCGAGTGGCATGGTTCGACGGCAACTACAGCGAATATGAGGCCGATCGCAAGAAGCGGCTCGGTAGAGACGCGGAACAGCCGCACCGCATTCGATACAGAAAAATGACGAGGAGTTAGAATGACTACACGCCCTAGACACACACGACTTCGCTGGCAGCGGTACAGGAAGGCCATTATCTTGTCCCCTCTCCTTCTGACCGCCGCAGTGACCGGATGCGCGAAGGACCCTGCTCGGCACGTTCAAGGGCCCCAAGCGTCTGTCGCACCTCCTCCCACGGCCGAAGTTCGATACCCTTCACTCGCCGGGACGTGGGCCTACGAGGAAAATGGAAACACGATTCTGATTACGCTCAATGAATATGGAAATGGGACGTATGAGTGGAAGGATGGCCGGTTTATGACGGCCACATACTCCAACGGTGTCTGGAAAGGCTCGTGGTCTCAACGAGAGAATGATCGGGATGGCGGATTCGAAGTGATCCTGGCACAGGACAGACCGGAAGGTGAAGGTCGCTGGTGGTACACACGCATCGGTAAAGATACGTCTCCCTCGCAGCCCGGCGGAGTCTTTCAAATTGTGCGCCAGGCCAACCCCACATGGCTCAACTCCCGCGCGTCCGACTCTTCGGCTCGGCGTATGCCCAACCGACAGACTCGTTCCCGACAGAGCCAATGACGCTCCGCTTCGTAATGTCACGGGCAACATCGCGAGCATGGCGGCATACCCGTCGAACGCGCGCGCGTGTCCTGAGAGCCGGCGTGTTGGCGATTGTTGCCGGTGTTGTCTGGACGCCTCTCGCAATGGCCACAAGCCAGGACCGCGAACTGCTGACCGGCATTCAACAGGCGAAACGCGCCACCGTCGGCGTCTTGCAACCGGGAGAAGATGCTCAGCGTCAAGCAGGCAAAGCGCATTTCGTGATGCGAGGAACCGCGCTCCATTTGCGCGCTGGCTATCTCCTGACGGCTCGTCATGTGGCGGAGCATGATGAAGCCGGACGGCGCGCGTTAGCCAAGCAGATCACCGTGCTGACTGCCGATTTGGACGAAGTGTCGGCGACCCTCATAGGAGTGAATGCATTTTTGGATCTGGCTGTCTACCGGCTTCCTGAGTCGGTACGGTCGCGATTGCCGGATGTCTCCATTGCCTCGGCTGATCCCGACCCCGGAGAGGAAATCTTTACCATCGGCTATCCATTAGGGTGGGGGCCGGCCATCGCGTTTGGCCGAATCGGCAATCCCGGTACGTTCCTGCCCACTGTCGAGACTCGATTGTTTCAGATCGATCTATCGGTGTGCGCGGGCAATTCCGGCGGTGGACTCTTCAATGCGAAGGGAGAACTGATCGGCATCATGCACGCCATGATTCAAACCACCTCGGATCGAGGGGAACAACCTTGCAGCCCGCTCGCCTTTGCATCTCCCGGCACGCTGGTTCACCGCGTCGCCTCCGCCTTGATTGACGGCGAGCAGCCCGGCTTTTCAAAGTTAGGAACGGCCCTGACGGCGGTGCGAATGGGCACGCGGTGGCGGGTGGCGGTGGCTGAAGCCAATGGGCCGGCTCGTGACGGCGGTGTGCAAAAAGGCGATGTCCTGCTCGCGATTGATGCGACGGAAATTGCCGACGGCGCGCAGTTGAAGAATTACCTGATCGAACGCACCGTGCCCGGTCAACGCGTCGACGTTCGAGTCCTGCGTGACGGCAAAGAACAGGTACTGCCTGTGATCCTCGGCAGGTCCTCACCGTAATGCGCGAACGTGCTGTACCTTACGGCTTGCCGCATGATGCCGCCGGTACCGCTTCTTTTTTAGGCTGGAGATTGCGTTGGATCATCTGATCCATCATCGCCCCGCAGTTCACGCAACGCCAGACATACGCCTCATCCAGCTCATCGGCCATCCACTCCTCGATCATCAATCCGCGGCATTTCCGGCATTCCATCCGTAGCCTCCTTGTTCAAATAGTTCAACGGAAGCCACCGTAGCAAGCAAAGATGAAGGCAAGATTAAGGGAAAATTAGAAACGTCTCATGCAGCCGGGCACGAAGACTTCAGCAGAGGATCAAAGACGTTTTTTTGTCGGAGGCATCTTACAAGGAAATGAGATAAAATCGGCTTTCCCGACCGAGCCAAAGCTTGCATCGTGATCCAAGCATAAAGCATAGAGGGATTCGTCTAGAGGAAATGACACCATGAGCGATACGTTGCCTTTCACACCCAAAAACTTCGCACACCGGATCGCGTTGTTGAAACAGGGAGAGCATCTCTGTTCGGTCTACGCGGACACTGGCGAGCTCTTGACACAAGCCGTACCCTATATTAAAGCCGGCCTGGTCAATGGTGAGCGGTGCATCTATGTCGCGGATCAGCATAGTAAGGAAACGATCGTACAAGCGCTCAACTTTTGGGGCATCCATGCCGACCACGAAATAACTACTGGACGACTGGTGTTTTGGACTCGCCACAACTATCGCCAGCCGGGACTTTTCGATCTCAACACGATGTTGAACTTCATCAATCAAACCCTCACCCAGGCGATGGAAGATGGACATACCGGCATCCGACTGGCCGTCGAAATGAGCTGGACCCTAAACAACGGGATCAATGACGATGATCTCGTCAGGTGGGAAGACTTCATCAACACCATTTCATTTCCCGGCAGCCACATTTCGTTTATTTGCCAGTACAATAGGCACCTACTTCCATGCCCGCTGATTGCTAAGGCCGTTCAGGTTCACCCCGTGGTTATCCTTGGAGAGGACATCTGCCCGAATTCTAGTTACCGCCCGGCAATCGACGTATTGACCGCTCAGGATGAGAACAATTTGGATGAGCTTCTTTCTTCGATAACAGGACCGCACCGACGAGCCGGTTCTGAATCAAGGATTAAGCGAGAACCTCTCACCTGAAGACTTACGCTTTCCCGCCCTCGCTGCTTTCTCCTCCCGGTCGCTTGAATCCGCGCGTGAAAGGCTCCTCCGTTCTCACCGTTGTAGCGGTCCCAGCGCGGGATTGAATCACTGGGGAATCGTTTTCCATTGGCCCATTTACGTGCCCGCCTTTTCTCCGGTGCTTTTCCCATGCTCCATCTCCTTTGTGTTAGCCTATACGGAGCATTGTCATGAGGCGACTCGCTATGCCCGCTGGCGAAGTCTTTGTACCGGCTCGTGTGATCAAGGTTGAGACCATTGATCCGGGCGAGATTCGTCTTGTCGCGATGACGCTTCCGGAGACGTATGAAAGTGGCGGGGCAACCTATTTAATCCACGATGCGATGCGACCCGGGAATGCCTTCTTGGCCAAGCCCATAGGGGCAAGAACGGCCAAGCCGCGTCGTCGTATGTACACGCGGTCAAATTCTTCACTCACCTCCCCTCGTGTCCTGGAAACGATTATCAATCATACACACGAGGTCAAATCCGATACGTCCATCTGGTGGCAAACGGATGCGGTCGAGATTCTGCCTCGTGAGGGAGGGACGATCGATGTCCGTCTCAACCTCAATCCCGATGGAATCCACCTCGACGTCTTCGAGAATAGCCCACATGCGGAGGAGAAGAATCTACGGCTGGAGCCTGATGATCAGTGGCCGACGATGCGGTATGTGGCGATCGCCTTGTCCACCGGGATTACGCCGTTTCTAGCCTATCTGGACTATATGCAAGCAAGAGATTTCGGAAAGACGCACCATCGACCGGGTTGCCGATTGACCTTGATCGCCAGCGTGCGCCATCAGCGGCAGCTGATGCAGCATGACATGCTCCTGGCCTTCGCACGTCGGTTCCCTCACAACTTTCAGTACTATCCCGTCTTGACCCGTGAATGGCCGCCGGAATGGCCGTATGGTAAAGGTCGTATCATTTGCACGTCCGACACATGCGACGGTACCCTGCACATCGATCTGACGCATTTGTTGAAGATCGTGCCTGACCTCGATCAGTGCCATCTTCGTATGTGCGGAAATGCGCGTTGCCGGGACGAGATCGTACAGGGACTGCAACAGCACAGTATCGACGTCTTAAGCTTTCGCTCCGAAGTATGGTAAAGCGTGGGATGGCGCTGTACCCCTACGCCTGCCGTCTCATCTAATCCATAACTTTACCCCTTCTAAATCTGCCCCTGCGAGAACTGAATTTACCCTGCACAAATGGATCGCGTAGCGTTTATAATAGAATTGACTTAGCCAGCGAGGCCTAGATGTCGGAATCGAAACAGGGCGGCCAGTCAGAGTCATCAGAGCCAAAAACGATTCTCGTCGTCGATGATGAAGTGAAAATGCGCGCCATCCTGAAGATTGGGCTCATGCGGCACGGGTTCTCTGTGCTGGAGGCGGGATGTGGAGAGGAAGCCATACGCGTCAGCAGAGAGTGCGCCCGGCCGATCCATCTTTTGCTCGTGGACGTGGTCATGCCGGGGATGAGCGGGGTCGAATTGGCGCCTCAGATTATGGCCGCGCGTCCCGACATGAAAGTCATTCTCATGTCGGGATATCGCGACGATCAAGTGTTCCTCAACGCAGCGCTCAATCCCAATACGCCGTTCTTCCATAAGCCGTTTACCATCGAGGCGCTCATCCGCAAGATTGAGGAACTGTTGGCCGTCTCTCGATAGCAAGCCGTTCTCTCGCTCGTCTTTCTTCAGCAGGTTGCCTGCTCACCCGCACAATGTTACCCTTCCGTCTCGTCATCCATCATCTGTGTTCATTATGCTGAGACAAGCCGGAATTCTCTGCCT
>DATEPO010000257.1:0-2144 GCA_035273145.1 Nitrospiraceae bacterium | reverse complement strand
GAAATGGGGGAACTGGTCGGGCGAGTGGTGGCCCGCGGAGTCTTCGGCGGACTTCTTCGTTATCGTCAGTGGGTCTTGCAATCTTCGGTACGAGAGCGCTCACGCGGCCATTCTAACGGCGTATCGGCAAAGAGCTCTGATGGCAAAAAATAAACCACGCGCCAAATCCCTTGCAGTGTTAGGGACCGGCTCCGATGTCGGGAAAAGCATCATTGTGGCCGGCCTGTGCCGCTTATTTCATCGAGCCGGCGTGCGCGTCGCGCCATTCAAGGCGCAAAACATGTCACTGAATTCGTTTGTCACGATCGAAGGCGGTGAGATTGGGCGCGCGCAAGCGTTACAGGCTCAGGCTTGTGGCCTTTCACCCCATGTCGATATGAATCCCATCTTGCTCAAACCAGAATCGGATCAGCGCTCCCAGGTTATTGTGCAAGGGAAAGTGTTAGCCAAGATACAAGGTCGAGAATATTTTGAGCATACGAACGAGCTCTTTCACTCTGTCAAAGACAGCTATGAGCGCTTAGCGGCCGACTATGAGTTGATTGTGATTGAAGGAGCCGGCAGTGCGGCAGAAGTGAATCTCCGGGATCGCGATATTGTGAACTGGCGAGTGGCAGACATGGCCGATGCCCCCGTTTTGTTGGTGGCAAACATTGACCCGGGCGGGGTCTTTGCCCAAGTGGTCGGTACATTGGATCTCATTTCCCCCGGAGAACGCGCCCGCGTAGGCGGTATTCTCATTAATAAATTCAGAGGAGACCAGAGTCTCTTTGTAGATGGAGTCAGATTTTTGGAAGCGCGGACGGGAATTCCCGTGCTCGGCGTTGTTCCATTCATGCGGGATCTTGAGTTGGATCAGGAGGACAGCATTTCGCGAGCGCAACAGGGCCAAGTTCCATTTTCTGACAAGCATATGAATATTGCGGTGACGCTGCTGCCGCGTATGAGCAACTTCACCGACTTCAATGCACTGGCTGCCGAACCTGATGTCGCCCTCCGGTATGCGCGCTCTCCCGCTGAGCTTATTGGTGCGGATGTCGTGATTATCCCGGGCAGCAAGAATACCATCGAGGATCTCGAATACTTACGCCATGCCGGGTTTCTTCCTGCATTTCAGCAGCACGTCGAACAGGCCAGAGAGTTGGTGGGGATTTGCGGAGGCTATCAGATGCTTGGCCGGGAAGTCTGTGATCCGCATGAGGTGGAATCGGGTGGTTCCGTGAAGGGGCTTGGGTGGTTGGATGTAACGACCGAATTGATGCCGCATAAAACGACGCGACAGATCGAAGCCATTGTTCTCGACCAGGGCACCCCCACCGATATGATCCTGTCCGGTTATTACATTCACATGGGCAAGACGGAGCGGATGACAGGTCTGCCCTGCTTCAAAATCGTGCAGTCCCGGAGCGCTGAGCACGACATTGAAGAAGATGGCGCCAGGAGTCGCGACGGACTCATCTGGGGCACCTATATTCATGGTGTGTTCGATAGCCCTGCGTTCCGTCGGTTCTGGCTGAATAGACTGCGTCTGCGAAAAGGTTCTCGGCCCTTGCCATTATCCGTGTCGATTGCCGTGACAGAGCGGCTTCAACGACAAATGGATCGCTGGGCCGAACATCTGCGGCAGCATCTCCAGTGGACTTCGATTGTGAACATGATTGGATTGAAAGATCTGAAGTAAGCCCTTCACCGAGAGGAAGCTATGCGAATCACAAAAGTCTACACGCGCACCGGCGATGCCGGAAAGACACGATTGGCCGGTGGTCAGGAGGTCTCGAAGGACTCTTTAAGGGTCGAGGCGTATGGAACTGTGGACGAACTGAATGCCTCCATCGGCGTGGTGCGCGTCTTTAATGCCGAGAGGCAGACGGATCAAGACGCTGTGCGGCACCTCGAAGAGACACTTCGTTGGGTGCAAAATAAACTCTTTGATCTGGGCAGCCTCTTGGCGACGACACCCGGCCAAGTGTTTCCCAATATGCCGCGCGTAACTGAAGAAGATGTGGTCAAGCTGGAACGGTCAATCGATGCGTGCCAGGAAGATTTGGCGCCGCTCAAAGAATTTATCTTGCCTGGCGGTGGGAAAGTCTCTGGATTCTTACATCAGGCTCGGACCGTATGTCGACGGGCGGAACGCTTGTGTG
>DATEPO010000256.1:0-3380 GCA_035273145.1 Nitrospiraceae bacterium | reverse complement strand
CTGGGGACCGGCCTGGATTTGGTGTTTGTGGCCTTCGTCCAGACGTTAAGCTATCCATTCCATGATCCCATCCTCACGGACCGAGGCTTCATCACGTCCGAGAAACCCATGCTGAAGGCCTTTATAGCGGCCGGAATATTTGGTTTTTTCAGCATTCTATTATTCAGCTTGGTCGGTGTGCATGCCTACCTTGAGCAGTTGCCTATCGCAGGCAATGCGCCCGCCATTGTCGGGCAGGCTTTCGGTCTCACAGGCTTGTTGGTCATGACGACGATCATGATGAATTCCGCCGGGTCCACCATTGATTCGACGCTCTCCTCTGTGGCCAAATTGATCGGCCTCGATTTGCCGGCACTGGCGGGCCGAACCCTCGGGGATCGGGCCGTCGCCGTTGGCATGGGAAGTATGATCTTCTTGGCACTCATCGGCTCCATCCCAATGGTCTTCGGGACGGATATTCTGAAAGCGACGACCATCAGCGGCACCATGGTGATGGGCCTGGCGCCGATCTTCCTCCTCGGCCATTGGGTGCGCTACGCGCCATGGAGTTTTCATCTGAGTTTCTGGATCGGTCTGGGTCTGGGTCTCCTGCAAGCACTTGAGTGGGTGCCCCAGGCGTGGGCGATTGGGATCGGAAAGTACGGGCTGTTGCTGGGCGCCAATGTTTATGGGTTGGCGCTCTGTACCATCGGATTCCTCCTGCCGTTGATGTGGTCACAGCCGAAACGCGTGGAGCCGCGATGAACCAGAGTGGTCGCCATTGTCCCCAGTCGTATCGGTATGCCGCTCGCGACTTGGCTAGACCGGTTGAGCTGAATACCGACACGGTGTATGTCGTGGGTGGACTCTATGGAAATCTAGAGGCCCTTCAAGCCGTGCTTGCCATGGCACAGAGAGAAGAGGGTTCGGTGGAGGTCGTCTTTAATGGCGATTTTAATTGGTTCAATGTGGACCCAGCTTCTTTTGAAGATGTCAACCGTGTGGTTTTGCGCCATGTCGCACTCCGTGGCAATGTCGAAACGGAGCTTGCAGCCGAGGAACCGGATGCGGGCTGTGGATATGGCTATCCCGACCGGGTCGAGGAGGCCGAAGTACGGCGGTCAAATGCCATCTTTGCTCGCCTGAAATCGACGGCACACCGGTTTCCCGAACTGAGGCGCCGGCTTGGAGCGTTGCGAATGTCTCTGGTGGTCGAGATCGGCGATATCAAGGTCGGTGTGGTCCATGGAGACTCGGAAGCCTTAAATGGGTGGGGCTTTTCGCACGAGCGGCTGGATGATCCAACGCATTGGCCATGGGTGCGAAGGTCGTTTGATGACGCTAAGGTACAGATCTTCGCAAGCTCGCATACATGTCTTCCGGTGCTACGAGAGTATGCGTTCCCTGAAGGTCAGCGTGTCGTCATCAATAATGGCGCCGCCGGCATGCCGAATTTCTCCGGCATGCAATGTGGTTTGGTCAGCCGTATTTCTATCCGGCCTGTCCGACACGATGTCCTGTATGGGGTCTCAATGCAAGGCGTGTATGTGCAAGCGCTTCCACTTCTCTATGACGTCTCGGCATGGCGTCGGCAGTTTCTGATGAATTGGGAACCTGGGACGCCGGCGTATGATTCCTATATGGATCGGATCGAGCACGGCCCTACCTTTACCGTTCAGCAGGCTCGGGACGGTCCGGCGAGGTGAGAGGAGCTTCATAAAAAGCCATCTCTGCACAGTTTTTCGTTTGGGAAGGAACCGGTATTACGAGCCGGGTGTTTGGTGGACGACGGTCAATTGGCTGAGGTCGCAGTGAACCGCTTCGCCGTGGCCGCACTCGGTTTCCATTTGAACCGTGAGATGCTTGATGCCGAATTCAGACGCGACTCGGAGGCGAATGGTCGCCAATAGCTCACCGGTCAAGCTCGAATCATCGCCGTCCACCATTACGTGACAGGTCAGCATTACAAGCCGGGGTTCCACGGCCCAGATGTGGAGGTCGTGCACGTTTTTGACGCCGGGAATCCGTTCGATGGCGTCGACCACATGCGCCGTCTTAATGCCTGGCGGTGTCGATTCCAGCAGGATCTCCACAGATTCCTTCAGCAGCGGCCAGGCGCCTTTGACGATCACGCCGACGATTAGGATGCCGACCAACGGATCGAGGATCGACCAGCCTGTCAGCAGAATCGCCGCGCCGCTTGCGACCACACCGAGGGACACCCACGCATCGGCCAGCATGTGGAGAAACGCGCCGCGGATGTTGAGATCTTCTTCAGCGTCCCGTTGGAGCAGCAGGGCGATGCTGAGATTGGCCACGAAACTGAGCAGGGCCACGACTACCATCCAGTCTCCCGCCACCGGCACGGGATTGAGAATACGCTTGATGGCTAAGGCGGCGATAATGGCGGCGGTTAGCAACAAGACCAGCGAGTTGATGAAGGCCGTGACAATGCCGGCTCGATGATAGCCGAACGTGCGGGCTTCCGTGGCCGGCCTGGCCGAGAGCATGTGGGCGTAAAGCGCCAGGAATAAGGACCCTTGGTCGATCAGGTTATGGCCGGCATCGCTCATGAGGCCGGTACTGTTGATCCAGAGACCAGCCGAAAACTCAGCCAGAATGACGACGGCGTTCAATCCCAGCGCAAGATGCAGGCGATGCCGAAGGCGATGGTAGAGGGTTGGATGCGAGAGGCCCATAGCTCAGTGTCTCACGATCATCATGGAGAGGCAAGAAAGACGGCGTATCCGGGCGGTATTAGGGGACAGGAGAAAACTCTAGAAAATACTGCCGTGCCAAAAAGGTGTGCTCGCGTGCCACCTGAAAGCCGGCCTTGGCCATCTCTTCGACCACGGTTTCGCGTGCGACCAAATGTTTGCGGGGAAATCCAACGTCCCCTGAACGGGCATCATGGTAAAAATCGAGAATGGCGATCCGCCCTCCGGGCTTGAGCGCCGACCGGACGTTTGAGAAATACGCCGGACGATCGTTGAGATGATGATAGACATTGCAGAGAAAGATTAGATCGACGGACTGAGGCGGCAATTGAGGATTGTCCGGCTGGGCAAGGATGAATTCCACCGTGGACGGGATCGGCATACGCGCGATGCTGGCTTTGGCGTACTGCAGCATACCGGGCTCGACATCGATCGCATAGACTCTGCCCGTCTCCGTGACGGCCTGCGCGAATCGTCGAGTGAAATAGCCGGACCCGGCGCCGATGTCGGCTACCGACAGGCCGGGCTGTAGGTCGAGCGCCTCGATGACCCGCTCCGGTTGTTGGTCCGCGTCGCGTTCCGCGCGATCGAGATGCTCTAGATATTGATGAATATCGGCTGGACGCCGATGATGAGACGATTCGTCATGCGTCTGAGCGCCCGCGGCACACAAGACGCTGTCGA
>DATEPO010000255.1:0-4228 GCA_035273145.1 Nitrospiraceae bacterium | reverse complement strand
TCGAGTCGCCCGCATCCAACTGCCATCGCTTCGCAATCGCCGCGAAGACATTCCCTTACTGGTGGCCTCTTTCCTCGGTCAGTGTTGCGCGGTGACAGGCAAACCGGTCGATCGGGTGAGCTCGGAGGCGATGCAGGCATTGACCAACTATGCTTGGCCGGGCAATGTCCGCGAATTGAAGAGCGCCATTGAATCGAGTGTTATCAATTGCAAAGAGACGACCATCCGAATCGAGGATCTTCCCCCCGAAGTGTTCGATTCCCCCGTTCCCCAGATGCCTCTTGAAGCGCCTCAAGATGAAAGAGCCAGATTGCTGGCTGCACTCAATCAGGCCAAGGGCAACCGCACGATGGCTGCCCGGCTGCTTGGAGTGAGCCGCGCCACGCTGTATCGACGCCTCACAGAGTTCAATCCCACTCCGGAATAGTGTTCCTGACCACGCAGGCCCGCCGGGTCACAACCTTCTGCATTCATATTTTGAGTACGAAGGACTGAGTAGAGTGTCCCGACAAATCTATTTACCATCCAATCACTATGTAGTATCGTGCACCATTTTTTTGAACCGAGCCGAACTGCCCTGAATGGGTAGCACGGGAGGGAAGATACATGATTCTGGAGGAGCGAATGAGGCGCGTTGCAGCGGTGTTAGTTATGTGTCTCCTCTTGTTTATGGCCGATCAGGTACAAGGTCAACAAACTCCGCCGCCCGAGTCCCCGGCCCCTATGGATATCGTGACCTTGAAGAATGGCAGCGTGATTTACGGCGAAGTGATTGAAATGTCGGACGGCCAGTTAAAGATCAAGACGACCTTTGGCATCGATGACTTCATTACGGTCAAATGGGACACGGTCTCGAAGCTGTCGGTGAATCACCCGATTCCGTTTCACTTAAAGGAAGGCACTATCCTGATGGCCACTGTACAGGAAGGGCCGGAGGGCGTCTTGCTGTTGAAGGTAGAGCCGATGGCCGGAACTTTGACGGTTCCCATGGAATCGATCAAGATCATCAATCCCTTGATTCAGCCGCCGGTCGTCTATTCCGGAGGATTGACTTCGGGTTTGTCACAGAATAGCGGCAACTCGCATCTTCGGAGTGCCAGCCTCTTGGGCGACTTGACAGGGCGCAGCGAGTCCCTACGGTTAACCCTTCTCGGTCGGTATATCTATGGCGATGACCATGGCCGCGTGATTACACGAAATAGCCGAGGGACGATCAAGCTCGACTTCTTCATGACCAAGCGGTTTTATTGGTTTGCCGCGGCCTACTTCGAACAGGATACATTTCAAGACCTCAAGCTTCGAACATCACTATCGTCGGGCCCCGGCTTCCAGTTTATCGACAAGGGAGATTATTCCGGTCCGTACCTGAAAGATATGACCCTCTATTTCGAAGGCGGTCTTGCGTATTTTAACGAAGATTTCAGTATCGCGGCGGATAAAACCTCTCTCCGTGTACGAACATCGTTGAAATGGAACTGGCCGATTTTTGATGAAAAGGTCACGTTCTATCATTACGATGAATTTTTTCCGTCGGTTCAAAATGCCAAAGACTTTTACCTGACCTCCGATCAAGGTGTGCGATTTAAATTGTTTGGCGGACTCGTCAGCGGATTTCAATTGACCTATCGGTATAACAACACGCCGCCACCGGGGATCAAACCTTCCGATACGCTGTTTCTCTGGACGGTCGGCTATACCTTCGATACGAGCAGAAAACGGGTCTAGCGAGCGGGATAACCACCACTGATGACAGGAGGGAACCATGCTCAAAGAATTTAAAGAGTTCGCGATGAAGGGCAATGTGCTCGATATGGCCATCGGGGTCATCCTCGGTGGAGCGTTCGGAAAAATCGTCTCATCCTTAGTGAGTGACATTCTCATGCCCCCGTTGGGATTGCTCATGGGACACGTCGACTTTTCAAGCCTGTTCGTGAATCTTTCCGGCCAGCCCCAGGCCTCTCTGGCAGCAGCCAAGTCGGCCGGCGTCCCTACGATCAACTATGGGGTCTTCTTCCAAACCGTCCTGGATTTCGTCATCATCGCATTTGCGATTTTTATGGTGGTGAAACAGGTCAATCGCTTCAAGAAGCCGGATGTGCCGTCCGCTTCGCCGTCGACCAAGCCTTGCCCCTATTGCTTATCTGAAATCCCCTTGAAAGCGACACGGTGCTCATATTGCACCTCGGATCTAAAGGCTGCCTAAGTATATGACGCGCTGGAAGTTTCGTCGCACAGGTTCTCCGTCCTATGGTTCTTCGAGTTTTACTAGCAAAATAGCCAAGATCGATTATACTCATAGGGGTTCGGTTGAGGGAGACGTACGTGAGAACGGAAACCGCGAAAAGCGCATTTGAGCGATTGCCGACCGGGACGGAAACGATTCTCGTAGTGGATGACGACAATAATGTGCGGGCCCTGATCCGAGAGACCTTGAAGATGAAGGGCTATCACGTCTTGGATGCCCAATTTAACAGTGGGGCGCTCATGGCGTCAGGACGGCATCGCGGAACCATTCACTTGATGATTGCCGATGTGATGATGCCGGGTATCAATGGTCGAGAGCTCGGCCGCCGGCTGGAATCATTACGGCCGGAGATGAAGATTCTGTACGTTTCAGGCTACCCCAGAGAAGTTCTCTTGGATGAGAAGATTCTTGAAGAGGGATCGGCCTTTCTTCAGAAGCCGCTCAGTCCGGAGACCCTACTCCCGAAGGTTCGGGAGATCTTGGATGTCACCGATGGATTCCATTCTACAGATAACGAAAATGACGAATTTGTGCTGAACACTCTGCAGTCGTTGTTGACCAGAAAGAACGAATTCGACCTTTCCAAAGAGCAGACCTCGAAACTGGAATCACTGCTCATTGAGTATGAGGAGACCCGGCTGGCCTGCGAAGCCGAGTTTATGGTTGCGGAGCTGCACGTTCAGACGCTTGTCCAGGATGATCAGACGCCCCATGCGGAAATCGAAGCCGCGTTGCGGAACTCAGAACGGGCTCAGACCACCGTGCGGTTGGAAGGTCTCAAAACGCTGCAAACTGCGGAAGCCGTGCTGACTCCCGAGCAACGGCAAAAGATGGTGGCGGCATACCCTCACGGCCGGCGGCGCGTGGGAGATACCATGCGTCCGCTGTAGGTTGTTCCGTTCTCGCCTCATCGGTCCTCTCGTCTAAGATGCGCGCTCTCTTTCTTTCATAAACTCGATCAGCCGATTCTCAGCCCAGAACAGGTCTTCGTCCGCACGCGGTCGTTGTAGAAATCCACAATGCCCGCCGTGCTGCGGCGCGACGAAATGGATCGATGGATTCCGCCCCAGCGCGGGCGTGCCAAAGATTCGATACGGAATAAAAGGGTCGTCTTGAGCCGTGAGAATAAGCGTGGGCACCGCGATTTGTTCAAGGACATGGCGCGCGCCGACCCGCTCATAATAGTCGGCCGCGTTGATAAATCCTCCATCGGGCGCCGTATAGGCGTCATCGAACGCGCGCAAGCTCCGAATGGATGAAAGGCCTTCGACGTCAAAGCCGCCGGGAAAGAGAGCCGCCTTGCGCCGGAGCCGAGCCTGCATGCTGCGTAAAAAATGCCGATGATAGATCCAGTTTCTCCGTTCCTCGAGGGCAGCGACGCAGGCCGCCGGATCGATGTTGGGGCAAACGGTCATCGCGCCTTTGAGAGGAGTGAAGGAAGCGCCGACCTCACCCGCCATCCGTAACACTAAATTGCCGCCCATCGAATAGCCGGCAAGCCAGAGATGGTCAAGTCCATCTTTGTCGGCCAGCTCAGTTGCAATTGCTCTAAGATCTCCACTCAGACCACTATGATACAGCGTCGGCGTCTCGTGCTCCGTGCCTCCGCAATTGCGTTGATTGAGGCGAATGGCATTGAAGCCCGCCAGCCATGCTTTTGCGGCAATTCCGCGCATGTAGTGCGACTGGCTGCTGCCTTCCAGTCCATGGACGAGAACCAGCGTCGCGTGTTGCGTATGGCGCGCCTGCCAGTGGCAGTACCCCAAGATACGAGAGTCCGGCGCGACGGGGAATAACCGAGGCTCACATGGGATTCCTTGCAACAGTCGGGGCCGCGGCCACGACCGCGGCACAAGCGTCATCGCGTGAGGATGACGAATCAGTGGGTGGGGGACAAATGGTATCATGGAATAATGAACGTATGTATCTTAAACGCTGCGCATCGGAGCATCAATCAAGGCCATGCAACCGATGATCTATTTG
>DATEPO010000254.1:0-10891 GCA_035273145.1 Nitrospiraceae bacterium | reverse complement strand
GCTTACGACCCTCTCGGATTTGGTCGGCTACGTGGAAGGAAGGCTGAAGAATTCTCCCAGCACCTAACTGACATCGGTTTTAAAACGGATAATCGACTCCCACGAAGGCGTTCAATCCGTCGCGGCCGACTGCAAAGTCGGCCCGTCCGACAATGTGCGGTTTGGCGATGATTCGCAGACCGATTCCCGGATTGACTTGCCAGTTTTTTAAATTAAATTTATCGCCCGGTGATTGCTGTTGGACGCGGCCCACATCTACGAACGGCGCCACTTGGAGATCGATCGCATAGTCCAAGATCCGCATTTCCTTGACTTGAATCCGCTCTTCCAGATTGACCAGCATGGCCGTATTGCTGATGAACCGGTTTTGCCCGAAGGCTCGGAGCGTATGCTCACCCCCTAACATGGGCCGTTCATAAAACGGGATGCCCCGGTTCTGGCTCGTCCCTCTCGGCAACGTCTGCAATTGATTTCCAAGGACGCCGTCCAACAGGATGTGTGGAACGAGCACGAACCGCCCATTGCCGTGCGGCAACAGGGTGCGACCGTCCAGCGTGTAACGCACCCACTGGTTCTCTTCCGCATGCAGCAGGTTTTGATTGAATTCTCCGGATACGGTCACATACGTGCCTTTTGTCGGTGTGCGTTGATGGTCTCGAGTATCGTATACCACGGCCAACCGATGTCCCAGGATCTGTGCCCCCTCGATTCCTGCGACCTCGTTAAAGACGTCCTTGGTCTGAGGAAGGCTGTCGATCACACCCTGCTGGATGCGGACGTCTCGGTAGCGTTCGGTGAGCGTGATGGCGAGATCCGGATTGAGATTGATGCCGGCCATTAGCTTCACCAGGCCTTCGCGGGAGGTGTAGTTCGTTTCACGCAACTCTTGCGCGCGATTGCCGAATCCGAAAAAGCGTTCAAAGGGATTTTTGAACCAGCTCGCTTGCATGCCCAGAATGTAGCGGCCGCCGCCCGCTCCCACATCCTTATATCGGAAGTCGATATTGCGGGCGATGCGTTCCGATAGGGACGCCGTCAACTCATATTGCGCCGTATCCGAGGGATACCGGAAGATATTGATGGCGCCGGTCTGTCCCACCAGAGGATTGAATTCATACTGCGGCCCGATGATTGTGCTTAATTCGCCTTTCTGATCTTCCTTGAGGATCGGCATAAAGGCTCCGACATAGTACTGCTCATTGCGCGCGTAACTGAAGGCGGGGAGAGGAAGAAACGTATAGTCGCCTCGATGAAAGAGCGCTTGAAGCCCTTTCTTCTCCTCGGGCTTTGAAGTAGTAGGCTCGCTCTTTTCCCCCTCAGGGGCGATCTGGCGCTCATCCGGTTCCCGAATCTCACTTGGTTGCGCATAGAGGGAAGTGGTCCAAGCGAAGATCAACAGTCCGAGGAGGAGTGATCGTCGGAACAGAATGGATGTCAGCGTTGGACGTGGGGATAGAGTCGAATGTATGGCCGTCACGCGCAAAAGGGGTCTATCGAGCGGCACAGTGTAGAAGTGTCGCGATGAGCCGTCAAGGAGTACACGAGGTTGGATAATGCAGAGCCGTCTATCAAGGATCAATGAGGTCCCATGATCTTTAGGGTTGTTATGCCAACCTAATGTGTTATAGTATCGTCACACTTTCTCCTCGGTGATCCCCTCTATACGATGTCCGGACTTTTCTCAAGAGAACTTAAAGAGCACCCCTAGCAAGAGAGACTTCTCTGAACGATCGTTCTGTACGCCAAGCTGATAGTCGTCGACCTCGGTCTGTTTGCACGACCGAGGTTTTTTGTGATTTTGACGGGACCATTACCTCTGTGGACGGCACCGATGCCGTCCTGGAAGCGTTTGCGGCCCCCGCGTGGCGCGAGTGGGAAGCTCGCTGGATTCGTGGTGACATTTCGAGTCAGGAATGTCTCGCCCGCCAAGTCGAGTTGATCCAAGTCGATCGGGAGAAGCTGGTCGCCTTTGCGGCTGCTCTGCCGATCGATCCAGGCATTATTGGCCTCGCGCGGCGGTGCGCCGAACACGGCATCCCGCTTACTATTGTGAGCGATGGGATCGACCTCATTATTGAGGCGATTTTACGCCGGCATGGGCTCTTACACCTGCCTGTCTTTTCGAATCATCTCCGGTGGAATGAGGCGGGAGTGCCGACGTTGAGTTTTCCATTTGCGGCGCCGGAATGTGAGAGTCAAGCGGGAACCTGCAAGTGCGCACTGGCGCTGCCGTCCGGATCGCGTGCGGCGGCTCAGGTCATGTACATCGGAGACGGCCGCTCCGATCACTGTGTCTCCGCGAAGATCCAGACGGTCTTTGCCAAGGGCGCGCTCCGGGAATGGTGCAACCGCCGCAAGATGGCCTATGAACCCTTCGACACACTGACCGACGTGACCGAACGTCTGTTCCCCAAGGAGGCTTAAGTCCCTATGAAATCCCTACCGATGGTCCACCTCAGCGAAGATGTCCTCCGAGAAAAGGAAGCGAAGTATTGTTCGCATGGCGATACGGTCCACTATTCACCGGTGCCGAAATTCTTTCAAGGCTGTGAAGGAAGCTTTTTGTTCGACCGAGAGGACAGGCCCTACCTCGACCTTCAGATGTGGTACTCGGCCGTGAATTTCGGCTATCGCAATCAAACGATCATCGACGCGCTGAAGGCGCAGCTCGATCGATTGCCGCAATTGGCCTGCCAGTATCTCCATGAAGAAAAAATCCTGGTATCCGAAAGCCTGGCGGAAGAATGCCGGCGGGCGTTCGGTGTCCCGGGGCGCGTGCAGTTCAATGTCGGCGGCGCGCAAGCGATTGAAGATTCCATGAAGCTGGTTCGAAACGAGACGGGCAAGAGCCTCTTCATGGCGTTTACCGGCGGCTACCATGGCCGAACACTAGGCGCGTCCGAGATCACGTCGAGCTATCGCTACCGCCGCCGATTCGGACATTTTTCGAATCGCGCCCATTTTGTGCCCTATCCGTATTGCTACCGCTGTCCGTACGGCAAAAAGCTGGACAGCTGCGAGTACTACTGCGTGAATCAAGTCGAGCGGTTATTTGAAACCGAATACAACTCCTTCTGGGATTCGCGGGCCAACGAATCCGAATTTGTGGCATTCTACGTAGAGCCTGTGCAGGCGACGGGAGGGTACATTATTCCTCCGCCTGAGTATTTTCCACGGCTTCAGAAGATTCTCAAGGAGCGAACGATCCTCCTCGTGGACGATGAGATCCAGATGGGGTTTTTTCGGACCGGGAAGTTTTGGGCGCTCGAGCATTTTGGTGTCACGCCCCATATTGTCGTTTTCGGCAAGGCGATGACGAACGGGCTGAATCCTATCTCAGGACTGTGGGCACAAGAGCATTTGATATCGCCCGACAAATTTCCGCCGGGATCCACGCACTCGACCTTCTCGTCCAATCCGCTGGGGACGGCGGCGACGCTGGCTACACTGCAGTGGATCGCTCAACACAACTACGAGAAAACCGTGGCGGCATCGGGTGCCTATTTCCTCGAGCAGCTTCGCGTGCTCAAGTCGCGTCATGCGACGATCGGTGATGTATCCGGTTTGGGCTTAGCGCTCCGAATCGAAGTGACGAAGCCCGACCGATTCACGCCCGACAAAGCACTGGCAGATCGTATTTTTGAAGCCGGGCTGGCCGGCGGCCTTCCCAGTTCCCGGGGTCCCATGGGGTTGGTCTTGGACATCGGCGGTCACTACAAAAACGTCTTTACGCTCGCCCCGGCGTTGGATATCGCTAGGGCGGAGATTGATTTGGGGATCGAATTGCTCGACCACCTCTTTACGACGTGCGCAAAGGCCTGATGCGATTACGACGACTGAAAGGCGCCGGCGTGTTGGACGGTATGGTGAACCGTTCGGCGACGGATTGCGCGTTGCAGATGGGCTCGAATGGGTTGGTGTATCTGATCCATGGGGTCACGGGCGCCCCGGTTGAAATGCACTATCTGGCAAAGAGTCTCGCTCGGCACGGATGGGATGTCTACGCGACCACGTTGCCCGGCCACTGCATGAGAGTCCGGGACCTCGTCCGGACGACGGAAGGGGACTGGCGAGCGCACGTGCACACTCAATTGACCTTTGCACGGGAGCGGTACGATTCGGTGTTCGTCGCGGGCCTCAGTGCGGGAGGGCTGTTGGCATTGGAGGCGTCCACCGTCGTCGACGTGGACGGGGTCGGGGTCATGTCGCCTACGTTTGTCTACGACGGCTGGAATACTCCCTGGTCGAATGCGATCCTGCCGCTTGCGATGAAAGTCGTCCCGCTGTTTTTGCAACATGTGTTGTTCCACATCGATGGCCCGCCGTTTGGAATTAAAGATCCCGTCTTGCAGGCTCGGGTTCGCGCCGCCTACCGACCCACGGCTATCTTCCGGGAATGGATGCGAGACGCCTGGCTGCGGAGACACGGCCATGGCGCCGGCGATCCAGTGCCGTCCGCTGCCGCGAACGGCTATCCAATCTTCCCACTGAGGACCCTCACCGAGATCGACCGGCTCATTGTGCGAGTCCGTTCACGCCTCAGCGCGGTGACGGCTCCGACGGCCATTCTGCAAGCGCAAGAAGACGACATGACCAGCCCGCGGAATGCGACCATAGTTTACGATACCATTGCCTCCAAGGAGAAACGACTCGTGCTCTTGGATGACTGCTACCATGTGATGACGGTAGACAGGCAGAAGCATGTAGTCGCCGCTTCTTTGGCTGAGTTTTTCACCCGTCACACATCGGCACACGAGCGTAATCATGGGTTCAGCCGCGAGAAGAGCGAGTACGGAATCCGGTAACGCTTTCGTAACTGTTGAGACTCATGGTCTGTAATTGTTGCAGTCACGGCATGCTGCTGTATGCTGTGGTGTCGGCACAGGGGTTCTCCTCCTCCACGCTTGGCCGCAATGTCCGTCTCCTCTAAGGTGTCCCCCTGCTATGAACGTCGAATGGTCTGGCTAGGCTTGATGCTCGCCATTGCCATGGATACGTTCGTGCAACTGTGCTGGAAAGTGGCGGTTGAACGCATTCCCGATACCATTGGTCTGTGGGAGAGTGCGTACCATATCCTCCCGGACCCGTTTTTCCAGATCGCGCTGCTGCTCTTTATTCTTCAGTTCTTTAATTGGATGATGGTACTGACCCGCGCGGACCTCAGCTATGTGCAACCGATCACCGCGCTCAGTTACCTCACCGTGACCGGCGCCTCGATCATGCTCTTTCATGAACAGGTCTCCCTGCTGCGTGTCGCCGGCTTGGCCATGATCCTGCTGGGCGTTTGGTTTATAAGCCAAACGGATCACCGGACCGATTACGGCTTTCAGGCTGAAGATGATGAGCCGGTCCGGACAGAGGCTCTCCTATGAGCGTACGTCTGTTAGGGATTACGTGTGTGTTGATCGCGGTGTTCTTCGAGGCGTTCGGCCAACTCGCGCTCAAGCGAGGCGCGGAGAGTGCATCATCCCAGGGAGGGGGCTTGGTGCAAGTGGGGCGACTCTGGCGTCATCGTATCGTCATCATGGGAATTGGATGTTTTGCCGTGGAAGCGATCTTATGGACCATGGCCCTCCGCCTGCTCGATGTCAGCGTCGCCTTCCCTGCGGGGAGTCTCTGTTTTGTCTTCGTGGCCTTGCTGGCCCAATTTTACTTGCATGAGCAGGTCGGCCGACAGCGATGGATCGGTGTCGGGCTCATACTCGGCGGCGTCATGCTGATCGGGATGAGCTGATGAACGAACCTTCCGGAGAAAAGCGGTCTGGAAGACGGAAGTTCATTCCTTGTGCCCGGTGGACCGGAAACGACTGTTGTGATACGTTTTGGCGCATGTGCAATCGTCCCGCGTCTGCACTCATACTGATCCTTATTGCGTCAGGGTTGCACGGCTGTAGTCTCGGCCTCCTGCACGCCGTCGACCAAGGCGACTCGGCGGCCGTGTCCTCCCTGCTGAGTCGTGATGTGGATCCCAATATTCAATTTCCAATCGTCGGAAGTCGTCCATTGATTCTCGCGGCGGCGAAAGGTCATCAAGAGATGGTCGGATTGCTTTTGGACCGAGGCGCTCAAGTCAATGCGGCAGATTACACCGGCTGGACGCCCCTGCATGCCGCGATATACGGCGGACATGCGGAAGTCGTGCAACTCTTACTCGACCGCGGGGCGGACTTCAAATACGCCCACCATTGGTACCTCGTCAGTCCGCTCGCGCTTGCCGAGTCGTTAGCGCGGGATTCCGACGGACGAAAGAAAGTCGTAGACGTGCTCCAATCCTTCAGGGCACGGCTAGCGGCTCGTCATCCTGGTCGTTAACCTTCACTCGGCCATCTTCCAGCGTTGCCTTCCTTTCAGTCGGCTCATGGCTTGCGCCCGAGGGCACTGGTTTATGCTGTACTACTTAAGTAATATGCTGGCTAGACCGCCGAGGAACTCACTCTAAAAAGTCTGTGGTCTCTACTCCGATAGGAAGCCGAAGATAGTGCGAAGGCGTGATGAGCTATGGCACCTCTCGCATTTGGGCGCCCACACCATTTTGGCTGCCTCCGACTTCGCTTATCTCGTCTTATCCCTCGAAGGCCCTCGATGGGTTTGTATGCGGTCAAAGGAAACTGGGCACGGGGAAGATTTAGCGCCCGGTACGGTGTTGAACCTTAACGACATGCAGAAAGCCGGCGAAGAAATTTATTAGGTGCGGTCTCCGATGAAGAGATGAAGAATGTCGTGAATTCGGTCGACCGGGAGCTTCCCGAAGTGGAATAGATTGTACAGTTTTAAGTTTTGAGTTCTTCTTTGCGGTGGTCGGAATGGATCATTAAAAACCAAGACTAAAAACTAAGACCTATTGTGATGGTGTCGCCTTCGGGGTCGATGAGGTTGCGCGTTGCCGGTCCAGCGTGTCTTCAAATTCACTCTCTTGCTCTTGAAATGCTTTCCGAAACGCCAACGGATGCGCGATGCGATCGAACGTCTCCCGCGTCCCACCGGTTCCGATCACGGTGATCGTCCCATATCCCAGGAGACGCCCAAGGAGCGACTGATCGACATTCACGGATTCAATCTTATGGAGATTGAGTTCCAGGACTTGCCTGGAGATCCAGCCTGTTTTCATAATGATCCGCTTGTTTGTCACGGCAAATTCGCTGGTCACATATTCGACGAGCGGCAGTAGGCCCAACGTCACGAGGGACCGCCAGGATAGGAACAGAATCCAGTGCGGCTTCGCCTGATAGACCACCGCTTCACCGCGAATCAAATTGGCTTGAATGTAGCTGCCCATCGTACCTCTGAAGACAGTGGTGAGTTCTTAGCCGTTATGGTTGAGGTGCAGTACTCAGCATTAAACATTCAAAAGTCAAAACGAAGATTTACGAGCGGCGAATCTCGGCGGTTCTATCTCCGGTCGGCATTGCTGGACGAGCTGACAATAAAGTAGATCGGCAAGGGGCAGGAGATTGATACAATCGGCTTCGTTATACGCCAGCAACAGTTCGAGCGCCTCCGTATCACGACTATGTCGCCATCGCCGCCACATTCGCACCGCGTCCCAACCATCCATGCCTTGCAGTGCACCTCCGCGTTCGATGCCGACCATGCGTTCAATCTGTTTCAAGCCGCCTCGGAGGCCGAGTTGTTTGGCCGCAAAGCACAGATCGAGATGCGGCTGATCGATGCGGAACCGAGGAAACATGGCCTGTAGATAGGGGAGATCAAAGCCGGACCCAAAGAACGTGACGATCAAATCGTACTGCGAGACTTCCTGGCACAGTCGGGCCTCGGTCAGCGTGTCGCCTCGAACCAGGCTCAGCATGCGGCCGTTTCCGAAGAGTCCTACCACTGTGACATCACCATAGGGACCGCCGGCCGTTTCGATATCAAGAAACACCGCTCTCGAACGCAGCCATTCATAGAGCCGCCATTGGTCACGCGTTTTTAAACAGGAGGCAAAGAATCGCGGGTTATCCGAGGCGTGTTGTTCGAGCGCCGCTGTCACATCGACATCGTACAGTTCTTTTCGAGCCGCACTCATGCCCCGGACGGAGGGATGATGAAGGAACGCCTCCCAATTTGGAATGTCTTGTTCCCAGAGTCGCCGCTCCATGGTCCGTCCGATTCCAGTGAGAAAGAGAAAGGTCGATTCAATCATAATCGTCAAGCGCCGCGTGATCATACCGCATTCGGCAACGAGGAGTCAGGCGCCAATGCGCTGAATCTATGGAATCTTCTTCTGTCAGCTGATGGATTACAAAGAACACTCGGTCATACGTATTGTTATGCACATGGCCGAGGCGGCTGCCTTTTGCTAGAAGGCTTACCTAGGCGACAAATTTAAAAAACCACCAAATATGGTAGGTTGCGAAGGTCGCCCCACAATGACTAAATAATAGGCAAGGTGCTCGACGCCTTGTCTGATGCACGTTTGACAAATTGCAAGAGCCACTTATCCACACGTTGTCCCCTAAAAAACTGGATGAAAAATTTGTTGACAAGGCGCTAACATCCTACACTCAGCTTAGTGGCCAAATCGTTCGTACATACTCCTCAAAATCAGCCTGATGACTCAGCGTTTTTCACCGAACAAGCGAGCAGGTGTGTGGCTTCTCATGCTCTTCGATGGAATAAATCGACGGCTCGCGAAAGAAGCCGACCTGGATCACGTTCGCGTTCGACCTGGCGGCACCAAGACTATTCCGGCGGTGGCGATGGTTCTGGGACATTTTCAATTGGCCGATATGAGCGAGCCATCGTCAGGCGATTGCGGAGAAGGCATTATGATTCCGGGCGATGACTCGGGTCGGTCACATCTTTTATGATCCTCAACAGTGTCTGGAGGCCGGCCTCACTGCCGTAAGAAGTCATTGGCCCCCGGGGCGCAAGCCGGTGGAGCAGCGGTTCGTCAAGTCTTTCAGGTGTTTCTCCGGTTTTGCGTGCCCCCGAAATTTCAATCACTCGAACACGCCGCCTCGTCTTCTGTTGAAGACCGCTTTCCGTCTGACGCGCAAATAGATCGGCTTCCTCGCTGCAGCTTCCTGTAGTACCACACGGGTGCTCACGGCCCGCGGACATACCGTACAAAGGGGATACCGGATAATGAGAGTCTATTCACCTTGAGCCGGGAGGATCTTATGCCACATCCACGTTTTTGGCTGCCATTCGTCATGGTAGGCGCAATCGGCTTCTCAACTGCGTTCGCCGGCCCCGATCGAACAGAGCCGATCAGTGTGGGCGATAAGGTGACCATTAATTTCAACCTCATGGTTCCGGAGACACACTTCGCGATTAAAGACAATGTCAGCCAATATGTGCCGGGAGATCATCAACTCGTGCCTGGACTGGAACGCGAGTTAATGGGGATGAAAGCCGGAGAGCAGAAGCATGTCGAGTTGACGCCCGAAGAAGGTTTTGGGACATATGATCGGGATAAAAGGATGACGGTGGCTCGTAATCGCGTTCCAGAGGATGCCAAGGTCGGAGACGTGTATAAGACTGAGCACGGACAACCCTTTATGATTCAGGAACTATCCGACCAACAGGCGGTGGTCGATTTCAATCACCCGCTGGCGGGAAAACGGATAATTTTCGATGTCCAGGTGTTGAAAGTAGAACGTCAGGCAGGCGACGCACAGAGCAGCAGTTCTTCCAATGTTCAAGAGCCGGCCGGTCATGAGGAGGCGACGATTACCACATTGACCGGAGCGACGATCGAACATGTCGATCAAGACACGCAAAAACTTGGTGTTCGTACCCAGCAAGGAGAGAACTGGTCATTAGAGGTCACCAACCATGATGTGTTAAAGGATTTGCACGCGGGTGATCGGGTCAGTTTGGAACTGAACAGCGACGATCGTGTGAAAAATGTGGTCAAGACGGAAGGTGCAAAGTAATTGTGTGTAACATGACGGCGTGTGCTTGGTGAGTCGCCAGCGCGGTGGCATTCACAGCGGCCACTCTTCTTCCTTCCACGCCATCTCCCAAAACATCCACTCATACCGGGAGCTGATCAGAAATGCTTCTTCCATCCGCTTCTTTTCTGGCGCGCCAGCCTCCTGTACCCACAGATCCACCTTGGCCCGCATCCACTGCTGGACCTCGGCGAATTCCGGCGAAGCATAGAGCATAAGCCAATCGCGATACGGATGTCCTGCTTTCGGGAGACCATTTCGTAATAAATGGTTTCCCACCACGCAGTAAATCCATGCGCAGGGGAGCGCGACGACCGTAATCTCGGCGGCGCTCCCAGTCTGTGCCGCACTCAGCATGTGACGCGTATAGGCATACGTGGTCGGCGCCATCGGCACAGATGACATGGCTTTCGGTGTCATCTTCCACCGCTTACCATAGCTCTCATGCAAGCCCCGTTCGGTGATGATGGTCTCTTCGACGAGTTTGGCAAAGCGCAAGGCCGATTCCGCATCCGGCGCTTTCTGTGCGCCTGCCGCAAACATGCGAGCGAGATCTCCCAAAAAGCGGGCGTCTTGCAGAATATAGTATTTGAACTTCCGTTCAGGCAGCGTACCCTCCCCGAGAGCCACGACGAAGGGATGTGCGAGTTGCGCATCCCAAATCGACTGCGCTTTCCGCCGAAGTTGATCGCTAAACGACATGGTCACTCCTTGCTGCGTCTTACTTAAAAAAACGTGCAAAAACTAAGAAGGATGCTCAAAATGGTTCCCAACAAGGCCGCACCCGAGAGAGAACCGGAGGCGTAGCCTCTGGGCTACGTTGAGGATTTTTTTGAGGCGAGAACGAAGTTGGGGACCATTTTCAGCATCCTTTCGATTTAGGCGATGCCGCCCTGGCGCGCCGCTAAATCATCCGGCAACCATGGCCGTGGAAGCCGATTCAGTCCCGCAAGTGCCGCCACCATATAGCATTCAGCCAATGTCGGGTAGTT
>DATEPO010000253.1:0-2696 GCA_035273145.1 Nitrospiraceae bacterium | reverse complement strand
CCTGCATCGGTAAGGTACCCGCGCGGTGTGAGCCTTGGTGTCAAGATGGATGCTGAGCCGAAGGCCTTGCCGATCGGTCAAGGTGAAATCTTGAAAGAGGGAACCGATGTCGCGCTCATTGCGATCGGCGTGGCCGTGTGGGAAGCGTTCAAAGCGGCTGAGCGGTTGGAGCTCGAAGGTATTTCGACGGCTGTGGTCAACGGTCGCTTCGTTAAACCGTTGGATGCCGGTCTCATCGGGGACGTGGCAAAAAAAGTTCGGTATGTCGTTACCGTGGAAGAAGGAGCATGCATGGGTGGGTTCGGCTCGGCGGTGCTCGAAGCGCTGTCGGATCTCGGCCTGACTCATCTCCGCACGAAAGTGCTCGGGCTCCCCGATTGGTACATCGAGCAAGGCCCTCAAGATCTTCTCCGTGAACGGTATGGATTGACGGCAGATGGTATCTATGAAAGTGTCAAGACGCTGTTCGCTCGGGAAGTGACCAGTGAGCCTGCTTCGACGCGCGGGAATCTTGCGGCCTCGGGCTTCATGAAGAAAAGAGAGTCATTCGGAGATGAGCAAGGAAGTTAACACGACAGTATAAGACCCATGTACATTACACGACGCAAAACACGACAAATACAAGTCGGGAACGTTAAGATCGGCGGCGATGCGCCGGTGTCCGTGCAGTCGATGACGACTACCGATACGCGCGATGTCAATGCCACGATGGAGCAGATTCGTCGGTTGGAGGAAGCCGGCTGCGAATTGATCCGCGTGGCGGTGCCCGACATGGAAGCGGCCGCTGCGCTGCCGAAGATCAAAGCCCAGATGACCGTCCCGCTGATCGCCGACATTCACTTTGATCATCGATTGGCGCTGAAAGCCGCTGAAGTCGTCGATTGTGTGCGCATCAACCCCGGCAATATCGGTGCATGGTGGAAAGTCACCGAGGTCATCAAGGCCGTCAACGATCGTGGCATTCCGCTCCGCGTCGGTGTCAATGGTGGTTCCCTGGAGCGACCTTTGCTGGAGAAATATGGATATCCGACGGCGGAAGCTCTGTCCGAATCGGCGCTGAATGCCGTTCGCGCACTAGAGGACGTCGGCTTTACCAACATGAAAGTGTCACTGAAGGCGTCCGACGTTCACATGGCGGTCGATGCCTATTATTTGTTTTCCCAGCAATCGAATTATCCGTTGCACATCGGCATCACGGAGGCGGGCACCGCCATGACCGGGGCTGTCAAATCGGCCATTGGCTTAGGATGGTTACTGTCGAGCGGTGTAGGCGATACGCTTCGTGTGTCCCTGGCCGCAGACCCCGTGGAAGAGGTGAAAGTCGGGTTTGAAATTCTGAAGTCACTGGAACTTCGCCATCGCGGGATTAATGTCATCGCGTGCCCTACATGTGGCCGCGTGGAAATCGACGTCGTCCGAATGGCTAACGAGCTGGAAAAGCGCTTGGGTCATATTAAAACACCGCTCAATGTATCCGTACTTGGCTGCGTCGTGAATGGAATCGGCGAAGGCAAGGAGGCCGATATCGGGATTGCCGGCGGCGAAGGGGTCGGAATCCTGTTTAAGAAGGGCAAGCTCGTTCGCAAAGTCCCCATTGCCGAACTCATGGAGAGCCTGATCCAAGAGGTCGATCAAATGGCCAAGGAGAAAGAAGCCGAAGGCAACGACGAGAGGCCGATCGAGCACCATGCAAACGGCAATGGCCGATCGCATCAATCGTCCGTCGGGCTCGATCATGCGCCTTCGACAATTCGAGAAATTCCTGTCCTACCGAATAGACAGTAGCGGTTGCCTGTCGGTTTGCTCTGGCCTCTAGACCCTCACCCAGAATATAATGCCCGCCATGGCGCCGTACCCAAGTGGCTAAGGGAGCAGTCTGCAAAACTGCGATGCGGCGGTTCGAACCCGCCCGGCGCCTCCATACATCCTTTCGGGTTCGCCTCCTTCGACCAAAATGGTGACGAGATTCAACACTACGAGAGAAATATGAGTCGCTTGGTGTATGTACTGACTGCTGGGGATGTAGCAATATTCGAAGCGCCCGATAACACTGCTTGAAGTCGGTATTTCTCCACAGAATCGACGCTGCCGCCGACTTTTGTTCACAAGCAGTGCAGTCGCTTTCTTAGGACCACATGAACCCGCTCCAGCCCCGACCCATCATCGAAGCCTACAAACGCGATATCGACCGAACCTTATTGCGCAAGCTCTCAAGCTGACCGTCGAGGAGCGGTGCCTCAAGCTGATGGATCTGCAGCGGTTTGCCGAAGAACTTCGCCGAGCCGGCCGCACGCCGAGCAATGACGGACTTTGTATCCCTCATCCGTCTTCTTAGCGCGCATAACATTGAAATTTATCCTTGGGGGTTGCGCCGTGGCCACTGCCCATGGTTCAGCGAGGCTGACCCAGGATTTAGATATTGTTTACCGTCGCATGCCGGATAATATGAGCCGGCCGGCGGAACGCCTAACTCCTTATTCCTGTGGCGCTCGCCTGGGCTGCTGGGATTACGGCGATTGATCGAAGTAAAGCGCGCCGCCGGCCCACCCAAGGCTTTGGAGACGATTGCGGAACTAGAATCGCTGCTTGACGAAAAAGAGAAAAATTAATTTTGTTGGCCTAGGGGGATAAGGGAGGGGCTGAAGGGATGCAGGTGGGTTTTGTCTTCCAGGTATGCACTATCAAGGATCCATTGA
>DATEPO010000252.1:0-3535 GCA_035273145.1 Nitrospiraceae bacterium | reverse complement strand
GGGCAACACTCCCATCATTGCCGCTCTTCGATTCATCTAGATCGGCGCCTTGTAGAGGATCGAGACAGACGCCATTTCCAGCATATATTCCTGGAGCAACAGATGCTGAGTCGATTTTTCATGCACGATCGGGAAGGTAATGTCGACGATGTTCGGGATGCCGAGGGCCAGGCCAAGCTGTTCGGCAACGGCAAAGGCGCCCATGGAATCGAGATTGGCAATCAGCAGCACGCGTATGTCTTTCCATGCACCGGTCGCGCCTCCCATAAATCCTTCGACATCGGCCACCACTTCGCTTCCTTTCGACATGAGTGCGGCGCCGACCCTCCGTACCGACGACGGCTCTCGACCGATCACCGCGTAGAGGTCGTCAACCTTGCGCTCATGCTCTTTCGCCGTCTCGACGAGCGCCGAGAGATCCAAGGGAGACCGGCCCTTGGCCGGTCTCCCTCTCCCGAGAGGGCAGTCATGCGTTAGTCGCCCGGCGCTCCGGCGACTCCAGGCTGACCTTGCTGCTGCTTCATACCGATGATGGACCAGGCAATCCCGTCCGGCTTTACATACGCTTCAACGCGATCCCCTTCCATGAAGGTGGCGGCTCGCGGCTGACTGAAGTTGCCCATGTGGGTCGACTGGTCTACTTTCAGCCTCACCTCATTTTGCGAGGAATCCCGGACCAACAGCGATTTGCTGTCCGAGCTCAACACTAACCCCCGGACGACCTTGCACCCTTCGCAGACATTTTCCGACTGCGCTTTGGCAGTCTGTTTCGGCCGCGTCGTGGCGTCGGGGTTTTGAAGATCACCGGCAGCCGGTACACTGCCGGGTTTCATTAGTTGGGCGCGCTGCTGTGCCGATTCCAGCTCACCCTTTGTCATCGGCTCGGATTGCGGGATCATTTGTCCGCTCATTCTCTGATGGGATCCCATTTCCTGTTCCGATAGGTACTTGACATACAGGACCGTCCCCAAATCTGAGACCTCCGCTCTGACTTTGTCGCCGGCTTTGAAGGCGCAAGAGCCTTTCTGACCGATCGTAAACCCGGAGCCGCGAGCAATGTCGCCTCCGGGGTCTTTCCCCATAGCGGATCGCGATTGCGTTCCGGATTGGTCCCCCACGCGTTCGCCACCGGCGCTAGCCTGCTGTTGCGTGTGCCCCTGCTTCTGCACAATGTCTTTCCCAATCTGTTCTTGACTCCGACCGCTTTGCTGTCCGCTGGACTGACCGCTGCTCATGCTCTCTTGCATGTGTGAAGTAGGGGGAATCTCTCGTTGGTCGTCAGCCTGGCGGCCGGTCGACATCGAAGACGCTTGACCGGTTCCCGATGCGCAGTCCATGTTGGTATCCTTATTGACCCGCACCCGGACTTCGGTGCCGCTTGAGTCGCGAATGATGTAGTCGTCGCCTTGTACCTTGAGGATAGGCCCTTCAACCACCGGCCGTGCACCGCCTAAAGTAATTTGCGCATCCTGACCGGGGGTAGAGTCCGGCAGTTGGCCGCGTCCTTTGACCGCTTGGTCTTCGGTAAAGCCTTCTCCTTGATTGCCGACACGTCCGAACGCCGACGGTCGATTGTCGCTTCCTCCTGACGATGATTTTTCGTCGGCCCCATAGGACACTCCGACACCGAGCGAGCCGGTCAAGGCCAGCGCCGCTCCGATGCTCATTACCTGCTTCGTGTTCATAATCTTCCTCCTTCTTGATTCAAGAGATTGTTCAGCTTCCCCCCTGTCGGGTGGAGGGATTTAACGGCTCGCTGCCAAAATGTTCGAAATCCTGAGACTTCCCCATGCCTCCGAGGTTGGGGCCGCCGCGCTGCAACTGCTGCTTGGTGGCGTTCAGGATAAGCCCGGATTCACCTTCTTTAATGTAGTTAAACGGAATGGGCATGGGCTGCATCTTGTCGGAAAGTTTCAGCATGGCATAGATGTCTTTTCCGCTTTTTGTATCGACCATCACATGGTCGATCGTTCCCAGTGTTTCCCCCTGTGGATTCTTGACGGTCTGCTTGTCCCATCTGTGACTGTCCGCACTCTTAAGCGACTTCGGATTGACCGGCGGGATAGTGTATTCATCTCCGCTCTCAGAGAGATCCGGAGGCACTCTTGCCCCTCCTCCGGATTGAGCGGAAGCTAAAGTAGAGCCGACTATCGGCAAGGTGCCGACAAGTAAGGCGGCAAAAAGGATTCCTGTGCGTGTCATACATACCTCCTTTGGTGTGTGCGTACCGTGGGGAATAACTCTTTGCTTAGTCACGCAAGCAACGCGCCCAAATTCTCGCCAGCAGACGGCGACACGAAGATGGGCGAGCTTTCAAACAGATGGAACAGTGCGACATATGTGAGCAGTCCTAAAAGACGTTAGACGCTTGTGCATCTTGTCGAAAGCGATGTATTGCGAGGCCAGCGATGTACCCGTTTCCAATAAGATCGGAGAGGTGAACAAGGTGTCCGAGTCGTGACATGGCGTCCAAAGCCGATGTAGTGGGATTGGGGGATTCTTGACGAAGAACTGTTCCACTCTCACAGCCGTTCCTGAAGTTCACGTCTCTCTTCTCCTCCGTTGCTCAACCTCTTCGATTGGTGCTGAGTACCTCTACATTGTTTGTTACTGCGTTGCGAGCATGCAGTATCGTAGGCGATGTGTTAGAGACCCATCGGGTTGTCTGCCAGTGCACCGTGAATATTCTTACTTGCTATGCAAGGCAAACTACGTGCTATACGGCGGGCGCATGGACAAAGGCGAGAGCGGCAGTCGGGATCAAGTGATTCGATCCTTCGCACATGCACATACACGTCGCGATCTCGCTTGATCGCGCCGCTTCTACTTTATCTTGCTTCTCGTCAGAACAGGATTCCGACGTATGTACTCACTGCGCAGTGCCACTTGCTAGGAAAAGATGATCGACATCGGTGCAGCGCTCTTGATCCGGGTTTTCAACCAGGCGCGCTGGCGGTCGTTTTCCCGCCCCATCTCCTCCAATTGTTGTTTCAGTTCCTGATCGCCGAGGGCCTTCGCCGCCTGATCTAATTCCGTGTAGGTCAAATGGATTTCTTGAGCGAGAAGAGCCAGATCGTGGAGATCGCGCAAGAGACCGAGGCCGCCTTTCCGGGGTCCGGAGAACCGATCCTCATGCGCCATCTGTGTGCCCTCCCCTTCTTGAGGCGCATAGCGCTCACTGATCTTCTTGAGGATCGGGACATGCTGATCCGACCATTTGGCAATCTCGTGCGCCATCGATCTGATGTCCGGCTCCTTGCCATGATGTTCTGCGACGGTGCGGAGGCTCTCCGCCATGGCCTGCTCGTTCGAAATTTGAAGATTGAGAATATTGACGACATGGCGGCTGGGTCCGGGCGGCATGCCGGCAAACAAGAGTGACACTTCTTGCTGCTTATTATGTGCCTTCGCCCGTTCGGCCGCCGCGATTTGATTCGGCTCAGGCAACGATGGTCCGGTGATTTTCTTCACTTTGACGGCGGCATACTTAAACGCCGGCTGCTTGCTAACAGAGTCCCATTCTGTCAGCGTCAAC
>DATEPO010000251.1:0-3676 GCA_035273145.1 Nitrospiraceae bacterium | reverse complement strand
CGGGACACGTGGTACTCGGCCCCGATGTGCCAGCTCAATTGGTGGATTCCCATTTACGAGATCGCCTCGAACAATGCAATGGCCTTTCATCCTCGTTATTGGGACCAGCCGATCCGCAATGATTCCAGCGGGTATAATTATTACGAATGGAACAAGTATCACCGGCCGGCGGCATCACAGTTTCTTAAAGAAGATCCCCGTCCTCTTCCGCGCCCATTGGAGCCGGTCGATCTCGAACCCCAGATCCGCCTGATCCCGCCGGCCGGCAGCATCATTATTTTTTCGGCGGCACAGGTACATTCTTCAGTGCCCAATACGTCCGGGCAAACTCGCTTCAGCATCGATTTTCGAACCGTGCATCGCGACGATGTCGAAGCGAAAGACGGCGCCCGCAACATCGACTCGGCGTGCACCGGGACGTCGCTACGCGATTTCATGCGCGTGTCGGATTTGGCCCCTATTCCCGACGAGCTCATCGCACGCTATTCCGATGGAACGGAGATCAGCGGAGAACTGGTCTATCAGCCGGCCAATCTCGACACCTCTCGGCAGTAACGCGATGGCACACGATACCGACAAGACACGCGTTCTCCGGCTCGGGGTCATCGGCGCGGGGGATTTCGCCGAAGCCTGCCATATCCCGGGCCTGCAGTCCCACCCCCTGGCGAAGGTCGTCGCGCTATGCGGCCGGCGGTACGATCACGCTCGAGCGATGGCCGACCGGCTCGGAGTCCCCGACGTCCATACGGATTATCGAGAACTGTGCATGCGCGAGGATCTCGATGCCGTGACCATCGCGACGCCGAATGCGGCGCACAGCGGCCCCGCGATGAACGCCTTTACCCATGGCAAACACGTGTTCTGTGAGAAACCCTTAGCGACGACATTGGCCGAAGCCAAAGGGATGACTGACGCGGCAGTGGCGAGCGGCAACGTGCACCGGATGGCGTTCACCTTTCGCTATCTCTATGGTGTGCGCGAACTCAGACGCCGGCTGCTGAAGGGGGATATCGGTGAACCCTATTACCTTCGCGTTCAATACGATGGGTGGACCGGCCTTCGGCCCGACTGGAAGGCAACGTGGCGAGACACACGTGACGCGGCGGGTGGAGGACTTTTCTATGATCTCGGCTCGCACCTCTTCGACCTGGCTCGTTTCGTGCTCGGCCCGTTGGAGACGGTGACAGGATACGTTCATCACATTCCACGGATGGCCCCCGATAGCCGGACAGGACGGCTCACAGCGGTGGAAACGGACGATCTGGCCGCCGCGTGGTTCCGGCATCGAAGCGGCGTGCGAGGCCAGTGGTTCATTAGCCGCATTACGCCTCCTTACACGGACAACGGACAGCTTGAAGTCATCGGACCGGAAGGAGCGCTGAAGGCATCATTGAGCCGAGGGAAACTCGATGTCTTGAAAGTCTCCCGTCCCACCGCACCTGAATGGGAGGCACTTCCCTTGCCGGACAGCGCGCAAGACGGCACGCCACACGCCCTTCCTCTCATGATGCGGAGTTTCGTCACGGCCTGTCTGCGGGCCGGCCATCATGAATATGATGAGATGGATGAGACAGATGAGATGAATGCGCATGATGAGATCCATCCATCATTCCACGATGGTTTGGCGGCTCAAGAAGCACTCGAGGCGTTCGCCGCATCAACGAAAGCCCCCGCCTGGGTTCCCGTTTCAGCGGAGGAGCCGCTGTCTTCGCACTGCACTTCGGAAGGTCATCACGATGATATTCGGCCAACTCAACAATCCGCACCGCATTTATAAGGAGCCAGGACCATGAAACTCTTACTTGCTATGCTCATGCTCGTCACGGCATTCGCAGCCGCCGAAGTCTCATCCGGAGAGGAGCTGTTGTATAAATGCGAGGACGGCACCTTCACGAATATCGCTGAGCGACTCTGCGCGCCCTACGAATCCAAGGGGGTCGTGCTCGTCGCCCCAGCCGGGGCGACGTTCGCCTCGGTGAGTGCGTTCCTAGGAGAGCCGGTTCATTCCACGAAACTGCCCGACCCCCAGGCGGTCTGCAACCTGTACCAAGAATGGATCGCCCTCAACATGCAAACGGGCGGCGGAGTCACCTTCCATCTGACGCAGGAGGTTCCACGGTGGAGAACGCTGTCGAGGATTTTCACAGCGATCGGCACGCCGCACTGCCCGTGATCGCCATCCGACTGTAATGGTGAAAGAGTGATGTCCCATACCTATGCTCGTGTCAGCATTGCGATCCCCACCTATAATCATGCGCACTTTCTTGCCGAGGCGATCGACAGCGCACTCGCGCAGACGCGTCCGGCCGATGAGATCGTCGTCATTGACAACGACTCGACTGACCACACTGCCGAGGTCGTGCAGCGCTATCCGACCGTGCGGTATATTCATCAGGCCAATCAAGGCATCTGCGGCTCCAGTAATCGGGCGATCCGGGAAGCGACAGGCGAGTACCTCATCCTGCTCCACAGCGACGATCGACTGCTCCCATGCCACATCGAAACCAGCCTGGAAGCCTTTCACGATACGCCTGATGCGGCGTTCGTCTTCGGCGATTACCGTTCGTTCGATACCGGCAGCGCTCCGCACTATCAGGAGCGCGTGCGCGAACCCGTTCCCGATTACTACGCCGCCTTGCTGCGCATGAACTTCATCGGCCCCCCGGCCGTCATCATGTTTCAACGCGACATCCTGCTGTGTGCCGGCGGTTTTCAGAAGCGGTTCGAACGAGCCGACGACCACGAGCTCTATCTGCGCCTCGCGCGCACCTATCCCCTCCACGATCATCGTCAAGTGGTGGCCGAATACCGTCGCCATGCGGCGCAAATGTCGCGGACAAGCGCGCTGACGTATAAGGCCGCGATGGCGACCATGCGGGAGCAGCGGCCGTTCGTAAAAGATCACCCTCCTTACCGAGACGCCTATCGGCTCGGCTTATGGCATCGCCGGCGGCATTTCGGCGATCAGATTTTTTGGCAAGTCGTGACGGCCGCAAAGGCCGGGGAATGGGCGCAGGCGCTGCGGGATGTACTAATTTTACTTCGCTTCCATCCGAAAGGTTTCTTCCGTCCGATCGGGCAGAAATTGTTCCATGTCTTCACATTCGGCGCACACAATGGAGGAACTCTGTGATGGCGACCGGCGCGGAAGCGACAGAGGCGACCGGTCATACACTGCGACACATAATCAAATCCTGTGTCCCGGAAGGCGCGCGTCGTTGGCTTCGCAAGCTTCAAGGGGTCGAAGGCATTCCGGCGACGGGTCGTGTGCATTTCGGCAGCTTGCGACGGGTCTTGCCGATCAGCCGGACGTACGGTTTCGACCGCGGCCAGCCCATCGATCGTTATTACATCGAACGTTTCCTGGCACGCCATGCGGACGACATTCGAGGGCGTGTATTGGAGATCGCTGACGATGCGTACACGCGCCGATTCGGGGGACGGCGTGTCACGACAAGCGACGTGCTTCATGTCGTGGAAGGCAATCCGCACGCGACCATCGTGGCCGATCTGACGAACGCTGGCCACCTTCCCTCCGAACAATATGATTGCGTGATCCTGACGCAAGTCCTTTCGGTCATCTATGACGTGCGTGCCGCCCTTCGAACCGTGTACCGCCTGCTTAAACCGGGGGGCACCCTGCTGGCTACGACGCCGGGCGTCGCGCATCACCTCT
>DATEPO010000250.1:0-9275 GCA_035273145.1 Nitrospiraceae bacterium | reverse complement strand
TCCTCCAACGGCTCCTGTCGCCGCTTCTTCCGTCGAACGGGTTTCCATCACCGTCTGCGGCGGCGGCTCCGAGGTCTCAGTCCGATCCCGCATCGCTAGACCGATTTCCTTATCGGTAAATCCGGCTACCTTTAATTCCGTCACCGTCTCCTTCGCCGAATGCAAATCAAGAAATAACCCGGCCACAATACGGCCGACGGTGCTCTCACTCGAGGATATCGCCGATCCGCCGGCACGCCTGTCTTGATTGTGGGCCATACACCGCCTCCTCAAAAATTTCTACGCGAGTCGCCTTACTTGGTACGCTTGCTTGTGGCGCCTTTCTTGCGCGGGACCTTTACACCGGAACGTCGCGCCTTCGAGAGGCCGATCGCAATCGCTTGTTTGCGATTCTTCACCCGATGTTTTCC
Organism: Nitrospiraceae bacterium; assembly: GCA_035273145.1. Taxonomy (GTDB): domain Bacteria; phylum Nitrospirota; class Nitrospiria; order Nitrospirales; family Nitrospiraceae; genus JAICXS01. The sequence continues at coordinate 8,865 of DATEPO010000250.1, read as the reverse complement.
GGTTTTCTTATGATGCATTTCTTCGCGCACGAACTCACCGGCCTGAGTCGATGGCGCTTTCCCTTCTCGCTTGGCTTTGCGCGCGCGCTCCTTGGTCTTTTTTTCCGGCATCATGCCCCCTGGTCATTCGTTATTCGTGAATCGTTATGCGTTAAACGTAAGAACAGCAGGCGTTATTCGCGAATCGTTATTCGCAAGAGGATTTGACCCCTTCTCCATGGCTTCACGATGAACAATTAAGTCCAGTCCGCCTCTCTTTCGTCGATTCACGATGAACGAATAACGATTAACGCTCTTCATCAGACTGCCGCTCTTGATAGTCGTCTGACGAGGCTGGATCCAGTTCCCAACGTGACTGATCCCGCTCTTCAAGCTTGTCGCCGAACTTCAAGGGTTCATTATCCTGATACGTGACGCCGACGGCTTCTCCCAAATCGTCGACGATATCCTGATCCGGCGTGGGATTCGATCCTCCCACGGTTTCCTCGCCGATATCGGCATACTCCCATCCGGCATCCACGTCACCGCCGGTCAAGATCCGCGTCCGCCCCGTATACTGCGTGCGATCATGGCCTCGCTCATCGCCGACGGGGGCGGTGTCCGCTAAGTCCCGAAATTCACCTTCCACGGCCGTTTCATCGCCCTCGTAATAATCGCGCACGACTTCATCTGCATCTCGGACGATCTTGTCCTTTTCCTGTGCCATGAGCACCTCCTGGTATTACCTGTCTTCGTACCCATGCTTGTGCAAACGCTGGGCCTGACCCGATGCTGAACGGTACGATTACATTCCATTAGATCAATGCGAAGATTGTAGAGCCCTGCACAATAACCAATGGAGTGGTGACAAATGACAACGAGCACTCTGTCCGCTCCCAGACAGGCTGTCCAGCGTGTCGAGATCCGATTCCTGTCCTGTCGACATCGAGAAAAGATCGCGTGGGCATGAAACGGATGAGAGGTGAATGCGGTAGAATCGCACCGATAATTGAGCCTCAATTGAAACTCAATTGTAAATTGTACAAGGAGCCTACCGGCATGGCGTATTCTTTGCGCTCGGCGCTTACGTCGCTCTGGGTGTTGATTCTGATTCTGTCGCTCAGCATCGGCGCGATTTTGGTTGCTGTCGTGCGCCAAGGGGTCAGCGCCCACATTGACGAAGCGGCCGCTCGGGCACGGGCCGGGTGCGCAGCCATCAAAGACCGCTACGAGCGATACTTTGCGAGTGGGACACGTCCAACAGCACCGCTCTCCCAAGAAATTGTCGCGCGGGAACTGACGTTTCTGTTGGAGGTCGTCTTAGCGGAGTTTGACGGAATGGAGGGCGGCATTTGGGATCCGGCGAATCAGTTTATTGCCTATGCCTTCCCATCTTACCAAGGGGCCGCGCCAAAACGGGATGTGCCCGAAGCGGAACGGCCTCGCATTGTCGAACTCGTCAGCACAGTCTCCCGGCAAGGCGGCATGAACGCGCAGCGCTATGAGACCAAACGGGAAGCGCTCCTTCTTCATGCCTGTTCATTGGCCGGCTCAAGCCATGATGTGGCGTGGACGATGACCCGCGTCTCTGCGGACAGCTCGGCGTCAAATGCCAATCTACGACTCGGGCTGGCCATCCTCTTCCTGTTTGCCGTCCTCTCAGGCGCTTGGCTGTGGCGCCTGCGGCGCCGATGGTCGAATCAAGTCGATCAATTGGAACAAGCGATCGCGGCCTATCCCTTGGAGCAATTGCCGCACATTCCAGAAACCGGCGAGCGTGAATTAGACCGTATCGTGGCCGCCGTGAATCACCTCAGCACGCGGCTGGCCGCCGCGCGGGACGAGACCGGCCAGTTAAGTAAACGGCTGGCCCATGCCGATCGCCTCGCATCCTTGGGCCGCATGGCGGCCGCCCTCGCGCATGAAATTCGCAATCCCATCGCCGCCATGCGGCTGAAGGCTGAGAATGCCCTTGCCCAATCTCCGGACAGACAACAGATGGCCTTGACGGCAGTCCTGCAACAGGTCCATCGTCTGGATGGCCTTCTGCAGCGTTTGATGGCGTTGATCCAGCCGGTCGATCTCGATCCGCAACCGGTGTCGCTTCGCGCCTGGCTTCAAGACCGGATCGCGCACCATCAGGAGCACGCTGAGCAATCGGGCGTTCGGCTCCGTTCGGACGCGCCGGAAACAACTGCAATCTTTGATGGCAACAGTATGGCGCGAGCCATCGATAACTTAATGCTCAATGCGCTCCAACACACACCGGCCGGAGGGACCATCGAGGTCACGATTCGGACAGGAAACAATACGATTATATTTTCTGTGGAGGATAGCGGACACGGGGTGCCGCACAGCGAGAGAGAGCGCATGTTCGAACCGTTTATGACGACTCGCGTAGACGGCACCGGCCTCGGACTCGCTATCGTCAGAGAAATTGCGGAAGCGCATAACGGAACGGTGCGCTATGAGCCAGGACGACAAGGTGCGCGTTTTACAGTGGAGTTGCCATGGCAACAATCCTGATTGTCGACGATGACTCTGCCTTCCGCGAGGGCTTGGCGGAAACGATTATCAGCTTCGGCCATACGGTCGAGGAAGCCGCGTCCGGCCGCGACGCCATCGACCGCCTGAAGAACCGATCGGTTGATCTCATCATGATGGACTTTCGAATGCCGGGCATGAATGGCCTCGACGTTCTGCAGCATCTTCGATCCAACCCACAGACGGCACATCTGCCCGTGATCATCCTGACGGCCTTTGCCGAGAGCCACAATACGATCGAAGCGATGAAGCTGGGCGCGTTCGATCATTTGACGAAACCGGTCGGCCGCGGCGATGTGCAGGAAGTATTGACGCGGGCGCTGGCCCGTCCGGCAATGGACACGTTACAGGCACGGGGATCCGGTGCAGATGAGAGCGGGCTCATGGGCGCCAGCCGATCCATGCGCGAGGTGCAGAAGTTGATCGGACTCGCGTCGGCAAACGACGTCCCCATATTGATCTCCGGTGAAACCGGGACAGGAAAAGAACTGGTGGCCCGCGCCCTCTATGGACATGGGACCAGGGCGCGCCGTCCCTTCATCGCCGTCAATTGCGCGGCCATTCCAGCCGAATTACTCGAGAGCGAGCTGTTCGGACATGTGAAAGGCGCATTTACAGGCGCTCTCACAGATCATGCAGGACGCTTTCGCGAAGCCGACGGCGGCACGCTCTTTCTCGATGAAGTCGGCGATATGCCGCTGGCTATGCAAGCGAAACTCCTTCGTGTCCTCCAAGATCATGAAGTGCAACCGCTCGGCAGTTCCAAGCGGCAGCGGGTCGATATCCGCCTGATCGCCGCCACCAACAAGGATCTGCTTGCGCTCGTGAAGGAGTCGCGCTTTCGGGAAGACCTCTTCTACCGCTTGAAGGTCTTTCATATTCATCTCCCGCCGCTCCGGGAACGCGGATCGGATATTTTGTTGCTGGCCGAACATTTTCTGTATCAGGCGTCAAGCGCTACCCCCAAACGACTCACCGCGTCCGCCGCGCAATCCTTATTGGAATACGAATGGCCGGGCAACGTACGTGAATTGGAAAATCTCATGCGCCGTCTCACCGTCCTGGTTCGTGGATCGTTCATCGACAAAGCCGATCTCACGATCTCAAAGAAGGAGCCGGCATCCGACCCGAACCGCGTGAATCTCGATGGGCTGATGCAGATGCCCTTGCCCGCCGCCATGAAACATTTAGAAAAGCATTTGATCCAACAAGCCCTGCAAGCCGCTCAGGGCAATCGGACCGATGCCGCCCGCCGTTTGGGCATCCATCGCCAATTGCTCTATGCGAAATTGAAGGAGCACAATCTGTAGCATGATTTTAAAGAAAGCTTTATTGCACCCACCCTCCCTGGACATATCTGCCGTCTACCCTGCGCCTGGCCTGGACCGGCTTGACCGAACCAACATCGACTTTTCCTGCCGCTGCCGTTCGGCAAAGCTCGTTCATTACCGCCTTAGATCCAGCACCGTTGTACCGGACCTTGTTACCGAAAGAAGGTCATTGATGCCGTCGGGTACAGCTTCTACCGTCACCCGGTCCTGCACCTTCACAGCTGAGTCATGGATTAATCTACGATACGATGAATCCCACGTAACCTACATTATTGTTTTCATTGCTTTCAGCGACCGTATTGTAACGATCAACATAGACATAGACCCAGTGGTCACCGGGATTTAACGTTCCTATGTTCCATCTGACTGTATTGGCTTGCCCGGGGTTGAGGGCGGCTACATTGATGTCCACGCTTGAAACTCCGTTGTCTAGCTCAAACCGGACGGTGCATGTTCCTGAAGCCGCCAACCCGGCATTTGCATACGTCGAGAAAACGGTAATGCTTTGATCGGAACGTGGAAATGGTGATGGCTCAATCCAACTCTGATTGGCAACTAAATCGGGCAGTGGCGGCGGCGGGGGCTGATCAACCTTAATATGTTGAAAATCAGTTGCTGTTCCGCCCCTGCCCGATGCCGTAATCGTATACACCGTATCGGATATCGGGGACACGGCACGCGAACCGTTAGGACTGACCGAGCCGATTCCTTGATCGATGCTCAGTTGGGTTGCCCAGTCCGAAGTCCACGTGAGCGTTGTCGATCCACCTCGATTGATTTCCTTATGGTTGGCCGTCAACGTAACGGTCGGCTTGGGTTCAGGATCAGTGAGGGATGAAAAAGATGGGTAATGGGGTACGATCCATCCATTATTGGGCACTGATTGCGCCAAGAGATAGACGATGCCGTCAGTACGGAGATACGCAACAAGCAATCGCCCTTTCTCATCAAGCGCCACCACAAACTGCTGCGCCGTAACATTGAGATTCCTCCACTGGCTTGCCCATCCATTGTTCACGGCGGTCATCCAAATATGATAGATCGACGTGTCGCCGCCAAGCGCAAAGAGCTCCAACCGTCCATCAGCATTACTCGCAACCTGCATGAACCTGAGATCATGCGCCCCAAACGACGCCGGACCGCTCCAGGCAGCAAACGGAGGATTTCCCCTGCACGCATTAAGGCCATTTTCAGCGTTAGTGACGGCTTGCTTGGCCGCCTTGACTTCATCCGGAGTACGATTCGGATCATTAAGAACGGCTATAAGGTGCTGCTGCGCAGCGTGGAGCGCGTCAAGGTACGGTTGACACGGATCGCCCGTCAGTGGGGTCTGCCACATATGCAAGGCATCGCCGCCCGCAAGGATGAACAGTTCCAGGCGGCCATCTTGATTGCTGATGACCGTGAGTGTCTGCCAGGAAGCGCCACCTAACGGGCTCCAATCCGACCAGCCGCTGTTCGGCGCGAGTTGCCAAAGATGATAGCCGGCGTGATCCGGACCAATGGCGAAGAGCTCCATGCGTCCGTCAGCGTTGCGCCCTACCGCAAGGGCTTTCCAGCCGGTGCGATTGAAGAAAGCTGATGCGCTCCAAGTCCCGCTCGGCGACTCCTGCCAAATATGGACCGCCTGACCGCCGTCAACGAGGGCAAACGCTTCAAGGCGGCCGTCGGCATTGGTGCCAATAATGATTTGTTTCCAGTCGACAGCTCCGATATCACTCCATTGGCCCCAATTGTCGTACGATGCCGCGTTCGTTTGTTTGTTGTGCCAGACGCGACCGTCGGCCTTCAGTGCAAAGAGCTCCAGTAGACCATCTGTATTTCTAGCCGCGGCAAGTTGAAGGGTGTCCTGTGGGCCTCCCATGAACCACCATGGGCCACCGCGCCAATCGACTTGGGGTCCGTTGATCAACTCACAGGTATAAATCTGCCCGGTGTGCGCCCCGACGACAAAAAACTGAAGACGATTGGTACTGTTCATTACGACAGCGATGTCATGCGTTTGTACCGGCATGAGTGACCCTCCTGTTGACTCGGCTCTCTTCCAGGACATTCAAGACATTTCTTCTGCTCTCGTTAAGCTATGCCTCCGTCCGATCTATTGGGGCCGTAAGTATGGGAAAAAACCAGCCCTAATCAATAGGCATTTTAAGAAAGGAGGGTAGGAACTGATGCCCTGATTTTAGGATCATTCAGATTCCCACACGGTGTTGTTGGCAACAAACTCTTACGATGTCAGCCCCCCATGGTCGACGAATGCATAAATCGTGAGGGCGAATAGCGTCGATGAGTTGCAAAGTCGATGTATTTCGTTATACTTGACGCCAGGAGATGGCCTCCTCCTCAACCGGCCTCTGGGCTGACGATGCCTACCGTTTCGAATATCCCTATCGCATTTCTGATGTAACGCACAACGACGACACCAAGGAGACACAGGATGGGTCTGTATGCGATTGTCGCCGTAGGCGGAGGCGCGGCCGTCGGAGCGTGGTTGCGATGGGGCTTGGGCACGATGCTTAATCCTATTTTTCCGACCGTTCCGTTGGGAACACTGTCCGCCAATCTGCTCGGTGGATACTTGATCGGGATGGTCCTCGGGATTCTCTCTCATTACGAAAGCCTTCCTCCTGAGATCCGCCTCTTATTGACGACAGGGTTCTTGGGGGGCCTCACGACTTTTTCGACCTTTTCGGCCGAAACGGTCACCTTGATCGTACGTGGCCAATATGGGTGGGCGACTGCTGTAGTGATGTTTCACGTCGTCGGTTCACTCGTCATGACGGGCATGGGGATCATGACGATAGGCCTTTTTAAAGGCTGACAATGATCGCCATGCACGTCACACACCGAGCGGATCAGGGAGCGTCATCATGAGAGGCACGTATTTGAAGTTTTATATGCATGAAAGCACTAGACATGTACACGTCCTTCTCTATGAATGGTTACTGGAACATGCAAAGGCCTTGGGCATTCACGGCGGATCCGCGTTTCGAGCGATTGCCGGATTCGGCCGGCACGGCGTCTTGCATGAAGAGCACTTCTTCGAGCTGGCCGGCGATCTGACGGTGGAAGTTGTCTTTGCGGTTGCCGATGAAGAGGCCGATCGCCTGCTAGATCTCATTCGGCGTGAGAATATCTCTTTGTTCTACATCAGAATGCCGGTGGAGTACGGAATGGTGCAGGATTCGCAGCCTGCATCCTCAGCAGAATAGAACACCATTCGGATGCAGTGACTTCTCATCTCCTACCGTAACCAGTCCCATCCCTCCAGTCGCAGCTCGTCGCAAAGCCGGACACTTTACTGTCTTCTCTTCAGACACTGCACCGATTACTAAAAGAAACTATGCAAATTGGCGTGTGGTTGAACCGGTGACTGTGGCTTAGGTCCTGCATCCCTGAGCCGCGAAAGGGGCTTGGGGATGCAACCTGTTCGCGCACGCATCGTCTGGATCGTTCTGATTGTCGGCCTCTGGTTGTGCAGAGAGATCCAAGCATTTGAGTTCTTTCCCTCGAAGGAGGACATCCTCACCTATCGCAAGAGCTGGAACCCGCTCTCGAATGGGCCGATCTTGCTGACCGCCGTCGACATCAATCCAAAAGGTCAGTTCCATAGCCAGTACTTCGTCTTCGGGGAGATCGGTCATCAGATGTTCGATAATAAATTGACGACGCATCTGAATGATTCCCCGTTTCACCTCACCGCGGTGGAACCGCTGCTGACACTGGGCTATGGACTCACCGATCATCTCGAATTCGACGCCGCCTTTACCGGACTCTATTTCGACTCCTCTCAAGCAAACGCGGCCGGCAATCGCACCTCAACCTCCGCGGTAGGACTCGGCGATACCGCCCTGTACTTGAAATATCGGCCGATCATCCAAAATCCGAATTCGTGGCGGCCGTCCATCACGATCTATAACCAACTCGGGCTTCCTACGAGCGACTGGGCCGGCACGCGGCCGATTCCCGGCAATTTTTCTCCATTGGGGAAACTACCTGCCACCAGCTTCGGCTCGCTCTCTTTGACCGAAGGCGTGCTGTTTCGAAAAAATCTCCAGCCGTTTCGGTTCAGCGGCGGCGTGTTCTACACCTATGCGGTTCCCGGTCATTCAGCGGGTATGACCACGTATCAGGGCGATATCGTCAATACACGATTCATTGCCGAATACATTGTGAACGAGGAGCGTGGCTTCGGGTTCAATCTTGAATTCGTCACAGTGCATGGCATTCCCGGCCGATTAGACGGACACGCTACCACGGTCAATCCATCCAGTTTCAATCTCTTCGGCGTCGAACCCGCGGTTCAGTATAAATTCGGCTCGCTCGTGGGGGCAGCCGGCGTGCTGTTTACGATCGGTGGGCAAAACGACATCGAGGCCATCTATCCCAACATCTCCCTCTACTATTATTGGTATAAACACGGATCGGGTGTGATGCGTTGATCGAACCGAGAGAAAGGCGTCAGGCCGTCCGCAATCCAGACATCAACTGTCGTGTCTCGCGACAATCCCAAACGTTCTTTTCAAAACAGTATGCAGTTTACGACTATTCCGAACGTGTCGCATGGCATACCATCTGCTCCTCCTACGTGCGTCAAGATCATCACTACACCAAAGGAGGTTTTCCCATGAAAGACATCACACATAAGACAACACTCCTGACTCTTGCCATCGCCGGAGTCGCAACATTGGCGTCGCTCCCCGCAGCCTCACAGCCGGTTCGTCCGGACCCGACGCCTCGGTTGGATCGAATGCCGCTGCAGAGTCCCTCGCCTGATGGATTTCGCCAGACGAGTGTTGCCGCGGAAGGCACGGTTCGACAATATCTGATGAATCCCCATGGGGAAGTGGATGGGCTGCAGCTCAATGACGGCACGCAGATCAATGTTCCACCCCACATGGCGGATGAACTCGTCGGCGTCGTGAAACCGAATGATCGCGTCAACATCCAGGGCGATCGCGCACGAGGCTTTGTGGTAAAAGCGGATCTCATTACCAATAGCCGGACCGAC
>DATEPO010000249.1:0-6673 GCA_035273145.1 Nitrospiraceae bacterium | reverse complement strand
TCTCTGGGTGCGGGCCACGATGCCGGTCGACATTTCGTTTCAGGAGGCGGGCCAGATTGCGACGCAAGTCCGGGGCATTTTCCGTCAGTTCCCGGAGGTCGTCACGGTGGTTTCGCAACTTGGCCGGCCCGATGATGGCACGGATCCCACCAGTTTCTTTAATGCCGAATTTCTCGTCAATCTGAAGCCGCACAAGGAATGGCGATCGGGCATCGCCAGTAAAGAGAAATTGATTGAAGAGATCGAGGTGCTTCTTGCCGCTATTCCGGGTGTGAGCTTTAATTTTTCGCAGGTGATTCAGGATAACGTTGAAGAAGCGATGTCCGGTGTCAAGGGCGAAAACTCGATCAAGCTCATCGGACCGGATCTGAAAATACTGGAGGCGAAGGCGGTGGAGATCGAGAAGATTATGAAAGAGATCCGCGGGGTGCGAGATCTTGGGATCTTCCATCTGATGGGGCAGCCGAATCTGCTCATCCAGGTGGATCGGCAGGCGTGCGCGCGGTATGGCTTGCAGGTATCCGATGTCAATGCGGTGGTGCAGGCGGCCATCGGCGGTCAGGCGGTCACACGCGTGTTCGAAGGGGAACGATGGTTCGATCTCGTGGTCCGGTTTCAACGCGAGTACCGCGAGAACGTCGATGTGATCGGCAATATTCAGGTCAGCACCCCGAAGGGGGCACGGATTCCCCTTAAACAATTGGCCTCTGTGTCGGTTCAGACGGGAGCCTTCATCATCTATCGGGAGAATAACGAACGCTATATTCCGATTAAGTTCAGCGTGCGCGGTCGCGATCTCGCCGGCACCGTCGAAGAAGCGCAACTGCGCGTAGCGCAAGAAATTCAATTGCCGGAGCGATACCGCATTGAATGGGCCGGGGAATACGACCAGTTGAAGCGGGAGCAGAAGCGCCTGACGCTGATCGTTCCTGTCAGCCTCGTGCTGATTCTCTTCCTGTTGTATCTCACGTTCAACTCAATACGAGACGCTCTGTTGGTATTGGCGACGGTACCGTTTGCCTTGGTGGGAGGCATCCTGGCTCTGGTCATCACCGGCACTAATTTCAGCATATCAGCCGCTGTGGGGGTTATCTCCACCCTGGGCGTGGCAATCCTCGGAGGGGTGTTGCTGATCTCTCGCATCAGTGAAAACCGGACGTCCGGGTTGCCATTGCAAGAAGCCATTTTGAAAGGCGCGGATGTGCAAATGCGTCCTGTGTTGATGGCCACGCTCGGAGCGGCCATTGGGCTGCTTCCTGCGGCGATTGCGACCGGAATCGGCTCGCAAGCGCAACAGCCGCTGGCGCGAGTGGTGGTCGGCGGGATGTTGACGGCGGCCGCCTTGATTTTGGTTGTGCTTCCGGTTCTTTATCAAATCGTCATCCGGGCGGGAGCGAGATGGGGCAGGACGGCAGCAGACGGTAGTGATCACGAGGGGAACCTGGTACGATAAAGTGCTGTCCACCTGTATAGGAAGGAAGTTTTGATGATGAATCGTACCTTACGTCTCTTGATCGGATCTCTGGCGGTTGCTGTCTGTCTTGCGTTCATGCCCATCGGTGTATTATCCGCGGCCCCACAGATCTGGCCGGTACAAATGCCCTTTGAGGCGCCGCCAAAGCCGCAGCCGGCGCCCGACACCTCGGTCCCTCCTTTAACTGAGCCATTAGGGCCTGAAGAGTTGAAGCGCGCCGAGGCCCTCTTACCGATGCTGGAGGGCAAACAGGAGTTTTGGGCAATTGGGGAGTTCGTACATTTAGGTCCGGGCGTCTCCCCTGTCCTGGTGAAAGCTTTAACAATGTCCTCGCCGCGTGTCCGCTACAACGCCATTGAAACCTTGCATATCATGAAAGATCCGAGCGTCGTGCCGGCCTTGATCGCGGTCGCGAAAGACCAGAATGAAATGCCGAAAATCCGTGAACATGCATTACGGGTCGCGGTCCGGCTGGATCCATCGCTGGCTCCACCCGCAATTGAAGCGATGGCCAAGGATCCGAACGGATCGATCAGAAAAGCCGCGGCCTTCGAGTCTCGCTATGTTCGGCAGAGGGCCGTCATTCCCGTGTTGATTACACTTCTTCCTGATGACGAACGGTTCGTCTCCCTGACCGCCGTGAACTCCCTCTGGACCTTGACGCGTTATGACACCGAAATGCACGACTGGGAAAGCTCCACCAAGCAAGACCGGACAGAGTGGACTCAGGAGTGGATCGACTGGTGGAATACCAATAAAGAGACGTTCCAATTACCGGAACCTCGGAAGCAGAAGAAGGTGCAGTAGAATATATTGATTCGATGATGTGTCGATTTGTCGATTCTCTGACTGAATTCGGCAAATCATCAGATCGCCAGTTGCCCAATCGATAATGCGTGTTATAAGATTATCAGTCCCGTTACTTATCAGTTGCCGAGGGAGAGGTGTATGGCGTCATTGGAAATTGCAAAGTTAGGAAATCCTGTCCTGCGGAAGAAGGCCGAGCCGGTGCCCCAGGATGAGATCGATACGCAGGCGTTCCAGCAGTTTATCGATGACATGTTTGAGACCATGGTCGAGGCGGAAGGCATCGGGCTGGCGGCCCCGCAAGTGTCTCGCTCACAGCAGGTGGTAGTGATGGATCTTCCCGGGGAAGGTGGATTTCCCAAAACCGTGCTCATCAATCCCAAGATCGTCTTTTATGGCCCCCAGCAAGTGGAGAACTGGGAAGGCTGCCTCAGTGTCGACGGTCTGCGCGGCAAAGTCACGCGCCCGTCGATGATCCGTGTCCAAGGATTGGATCGCTATGGGGCTCCGGTTGATTTTGAAGCGACCGGGTTGTTCGGCGTCTGTATCCAACATGAGTTGGACCATTTGATCGGCAAAGTCTTTCTGGACCGTATGACTGAGTTCTCCAGCCTGACTCAACTGGAAGAATTTGATCGGTATTGGAAGCAGGAAGATGCGGCCGTCATTTAGACGAGCCCCCGAGTTCTCCACTATGCATTCCGATCTGAGCGACCTCAGCACTCAGCACTCAGCACTCAGGACTTCTCGAGTGTGAAGCCTCTCCTTCGTATTCTTCGCTACATCCGACCGTATCGCCACATGGCGCTGCTGACTCTGGCGTGTGCCGGACTCACGACGGCGCTTGAGCTGGTCCCACCATGGCTGACGAAGATTGTGATCGACGATGTGATTCAGGCCCACCAACCTGTACTCTTACCGTGGATCATCGGTGGTCTCATCATCACGTATGGCCTGCGAAACGTCTTCGGCTCCTTGCGCATTCGGTTTAACAATACGCTGGAGCAGAAGGTCGTATACGACCTCCGCGATCAGGTCTTCTCGGCTTTACAGCGGCTGTCGATTAATTATTACGAAAACCGATCGACCGGGGAAATCATGTCGCGGGTCAACAATGACACCGAACATGTGGAGCGGATTTTCATCGATGGGCTGGAAGCCATGTTGACCGCGTCCCTGACGCTGGTCGGCATCATGGTCATGCTTTTTTGGCTCAATTGGAAACTCGCGCTGCTTTCTTTGATTCCAATCCCATTGCTGGTGCTCTCCGCGTCGACCTTTACGAAGCGCATGCATGGGTACTACCACGACATCCGGCGGAGCGCTGCGGATCTCAACGCCTATTTGCAGGACGCCATTTCGGGGATTCGGGAGACGATTGGATTCAACCAGCAGAACGCGGAACGAGTGCGCTTCAATAGGCTCAGTTCTGACTATAGTCAAAGCAACCTCAAAGCCATGTACCTGTGGTCGCTCTATTCGCCAAGCATGATGTTCGTGGGCAGCCTGGGCACGATGCTCATTCTCTGGTTCGGATCGCAGGAAGTGCTTTCAGGCGCGCTAACACTGGGTGAGTTGGTGATGTTTCTCGGGTACCTCGCGTTGTTTTACGTGCCCATCAATCAAATTCACTCCGTGAACCACTTGCTTCAGCATGCTTTGGCGGCTAGTGAACGGGTCTTTGAGGTGTTGGATACGCAACCGGATGTGCAAGACCGGTCGGGGGTCATGGCTCCGGCAGAACGATTGCACGGGGGCGTGCGGTTCGACCGCGTAGCATTTGCCTATCGTGATGACGTGCCGGTACTGAAAGAGATCACACTCGACGTCAAACCGGGAGAGCGCATTGCTTTAGTGGGGCCCAGCGGGGCGGGGAAAAGCAGTCTCCTTAAATTGTTAATGCGCTTCTATGACGTGAAAGCGGGCGCCATTCTCATTGACGGGTATGATGTGCGTGATCTTCCATTGGCATTCCTCCGGCATCACATTGGATTGGTGCAGCAGGAGCCATTTTTATTCAATGGCACGGTGAGGGAGAACATTGCGTACGGGGACCCGACCGCGGATCAATCCCGGCTTGAAGAGGCGGCCCGCGCGGCACGGGCGCACGATTTTATCGTCGAGCTGCCCGACGGGTATGATACGTGGATCGGCGAGCGTGGGGTCAAACTTTCGGTCGGCCAAAAACAACGCGTGTCGATTGCCCGCGTGCTGCTCAAGAACCCACCGATCGTCATTTTTGATGAAGCGACGTCGAACGTCGACACTGAAACCGAGCTTAAAATTCGCGAAGCCCTGGACTATTTGATGGAAGGCCGGACCACGTTTACGATTGCGCACCGGCTGTCTACCTTGCAAGATGCCGATCGTATCGTCGTGATCGACCGAGGCCATATTATAGAGGAAGGAAGTCACAGCGCACTGTTGGCTCAAGGGGGATTATACGCGGTGCTGTATGAAGCTCAATTTCAAATTTAGCGGGACGCTGAAAACGGTCGGCCACTTTCCTGTCGGTGCAACGATCGTTCACCGGCCCGGAGAGTACGCCTTCACCCTTTGGAGCGTGGCAAATGTTTCGCCTGATTGAAGATATGCATCAGGCCTTTGTATACTGAATCTGAGTGAGGCGAACATGGTGTTGAGGTTCGAATACGATCCCTTGGACCACGAGCATGCCGGCGGGCATTGGTTTCATGTCTGTCAGGGACGAACAGAAGATATTGATATGCTGGTTCCGCCTCCCGATCAGCCGTATGAGTGTCCCCGATGCGGTGTCGAGCTGGAAGCCGAAGATTTTCGAATCGCACAACAGCGGGGAAGTGTGTAGGACGTGAATTGTGAACCGTTAATCGTTAAACGACAGAAGTTTCTGGCCCGACTCCGTCACGAGTGACGAATAACGATTCAGGGATATCGAGGCTTACCATGCCAAGCAGTGCGGGGCGAAAAACGGTCTCAGTAAGTCGTGGGCTCATGATGCTGTGTGAGTCCTGCCATGAGCAGGTCTTTATCGAAAAGCTCGTGGATGGGCGAAACTTTGTCTCGGACCACGAAGCGCTGTTCGATACGATTTGTCTCGGCTGCACGGATATCAACCGGCCGTTGATCGACGACATGCTGGGTAGTTCGGAGTGAAGGGAGTTCGGTCTGTTGCGTCGGTTGAGTTGGTTAACGAACAGAACGGACGAAACAAACCCACCGGCCTGAACTGACGAAACCACCCTAGCGTCTTATTTGCACGTCTTCCCGTCGAATTGTTTACAGCTTGAATCGCCCCCGGCGACCTTCCACGTTTTCAAGAGCGGCGTGTTGCCGTCCCGCATCTCCACCACAATATCGATCATGCCGGACACCGGCAGTTTTTCGAGATGCGGTCGAGCGGTTTCCGGGACTTCCACAGGGAACACTTTCCCGCTATTGGATACGACGATAAAGCCTTTTTCCTTATCCACGTGGATAATCGGGCTGTAGAAGCTTTTATCTTCTGCGGAGGCTGGCACAGCCCATAAGAATAGGGCGAGCAGAGCAACGAGGCCTTGATGTATGGCAGGTCCAATCCTCACAGTACCCTCCATGCACAGGTGGATGGATGAAAATTGTAATATCGCGATCCGTTCAATGGGCTCAATTGTGCGGGAAGGATACACGAAATGCAACGGTTAGATGGCGGTGAATTCGGCGGGTATGACTTTTTGCTCCTTGATGGAATAAGCGCGGATGTCCGGATTCGATTTGTTCTCTAACGAAACGATGATGTAAAGAGGGTCGGGATACATCGCAAGGCCAATATCCGTCTGAGACGGGTACGCGGGCGAATGGGTGTGAGAGTGATAGATGACCGCTAACTCGACGCCTTGCTTTCGCATATCCTTGAACGCGGCAAAAAGCTCCTTGGGATCCATAAAATATGCGACCTCTGCCCGCGTTGTCCCAGGCAGATGGCGCAACTGTTTCACGTTCGCTTGATCGAATACGTGTATCGCCTGTGCGTCCTTGGCGACAGTGTTGGTAATTTTATAGTGATGCGTCACCTCGCCATCCTTACCGGCCAACAGCCCACAGCATTCGTAAGGGTCCAATTCCCTGGCATGTGTTACGAGCTCGTCTAAAATCTGTTGGGGAATCTTTAAGGCCAACACGTCAGCGCAGATGAGCAGGTGCAGACCAGATAGGATGCTCAAAATGTTCCGTCAACAAGGCCGCAGGCTGGAAAGAACCGGAGGCGTACCCTCTGGGGTACGATGAGGATTCTTTTGCGCCGAGAACGCAGTTGCCGGACATTTTCAGCATCCTACGTTAGATGGTGCAGGTGACGTTATAGTCGCCACCCAAATTAGTGATGCGGGGATTGGTTCCGCACAGCGGGCAGTCCGGATCTTTGGGGCGTGAGAC
>DATEPO010000248.1:0-10769 GCA_035273145.1 Nitrospiraceae bacterium | reverse complement strand
TCACGAGATAGTCGAACAGCCGAATCAGCCGACTCTCTTGCCGCTTTTGATCGACCCAATGCCCGATCAACCCGATGGTGCGGGACAGAATAAAGAAGCCGTTCAAGCTATCGACGGGGAACCCGATATCGACCAGCACCGCCGCCATCGTGCCATCCACGTTCAAAATTAAATTCTCCTTCTTGGCCGAGGTGACCTTCTCGACTTCGAGCGCAAAGTCGAGATGCGGCGTCTTGATGCCCAGGCTCTTCACGTAACCCACAAGTTCCTTCACCCGCTTATCGGGATTTCTCAGACTCTTGACGCGATGGCCGATACCGGGAACGGGGCCGACATTCTTCTTCATGTAGCTGAGGAAGTCGTCCACTGACAGCTTATTGTCGATCGCATACTTGAACCACCGGCCCGCGTCGGTGACCGCGCCGCCGAACCGAGGCCCGATCATGATCAACCCGGCCGCAACCGATTGCGACAAGCCAATGCCGGCGCAGGCCGCGATAATCGTTCCGAGGGCGCCGCTGACGCAGGGACCGTGGTCAGCCGACAGCATCATGATCCGCTTGATAATCTCAGCTTCCTGCTTCGAGATGAGCCGCTTGTCCCAGAGCAATCCGATTACGTGTGGGATTTCGTAGCCTTTATTGATCAATTCAGAGGCCGGATAGCCGTCATACAACGGCTCGTCGCCACGATCGTCGCTGATGGTCGTCCGAATCAACGGAGCGACCGTCACTTCACCGGACTTCATCGCTTCGTCGACCGTCTTGGGCAATTTCGGCACATCGGCAGGGCTGAGATCCGGTATGGGGATGACTTGACCGCTCTTCACGAATTCTTCATAGGTCGCTTTAATCGCGGGACCAAGCGCGCCAAAGGTGTCCGGCACAATCGCGCCGGCTTTCTTGAGCGCATCGGATTTAGATCGCGCGGATCCTTCGCCTTTCAGGCCTTCTTTCGCGCCGGCATGACCGAACTTCATGCCTTTGGGGAGGCTCTCTTGGCAGAAGCCCGACACGACCGAGAGTAGTTTGATGCGCCGTTTCTTGGCGCCATACCATTCAGCCGCGCGCTCTTCGAGATCACCGCCCATCTCTCCAACGATGACGACCGCCTTGGTCTGAGAATCTTGTTCGAACTTTTCGAGGTAGCTCACATAGTCCGTCCCGGGAAAAGCATCGCCGCCGATCCCGATGGCCGTCGTGATCCCATCTGCAAATTGCGAGCAGATCCAGATAATCTCATTGGACAAACCACCGGATTTGGTAATGACACCGAACGACCCTTCCCGGTACAGCTTGCAGGAGACAAGATTGTCAAAGGCGCCGCCAATGACCCCGAGCCGGCACGCGCCCGCTGAAATGATTCCGATAGATGAGGGCCCATTGAACGTCTTACCCAGCTTGACGGCATGCCGGGCCAACAGCTTGGCATCCTTTTCAGGCACACCTTCGGTAATCATGGAGACGAGTTGAATCTTGGGATCGTTCAACGCTTCCATACCGGCGGCACAGGCACGGTCCGCACCGATGTAGACTAACGTGGTGTTGATCTGCGGATGGTGAGCCGTCGCTTCCGCCACGCTTTTATAAACGGGAATGGTCAACAGTCCGCTGCCGTAGGGCACTTCATTGGTCTTGCCCGCATCGGGCGGATAGACGAAGGCGTCGACATTCAGCGGACGCTTGATCATGTA
The DNA here is from genome assembly GCA_035273145.1 of Nitrospiraceae bacterium. Lineage (GTDB taxonomy): Bacteria > Nitrospirota > Nitrospiria > Nitrospirales > Nitrospiraceae > JAICXS01. The sequence goes on along the minus strand of DATEPO010000248.1, from coordinate 9,076 downwards.
GCAAAACTCCGCCATGCGGCGCGCGGCGTTCAGACCTGCTGCGCCACCCTGAATCACCACGTGGGTGTCTTTGTTTGCCAAGATACTCATCGGGATCTCCCCTGGTTCGCGCGATGAAAACGACCCCTAACTGCGTTCTCGGTCGCCCGTCTCCCTGCGACGTTCACCCGCGGTACGTCTCAGTCGCCGGACTCCCTGCAGCCTTGTTGGATGGCCGTTTTGATCGCGCTCTTCTCATATACAGTGCTATCGCTTATTGCTTCTGAAGTGCCTTATCGACGATATCGGTGAGCGGGGTGTGGCGGTCGAAGACGTGGATGTCGAATCCTTCGTCACGGAGCGCACGCATGGCATCGAGCCCTTCCTTTTCACGCGGACCGCCGCGGCGCACCCAGATCTTGACGCCCTTTAGCTTGCCCTCGCCTTTGGCCTTGCGGAACCCATTAATAATGCCCCCGAATGTTTTTTTGACATCGGTAAAGTTCGCGATGGCCCCACCGACGATAATGTTCTTGATACCCGGGAGGGAGCACACCTTATCGGTGAGCACTTCGACAGCCCAATCCGGTGGATCGCCGGAGTACTCGGCATAATTGGCCAATTTCCCACCACGCGCCACCACCGCATCCGAATAATAGACGCTGGCTCCACCGCCCGCCGGCAGCATGGCCGTATCGCCTCCTGGGATTTCGATGAATTTCACCGAGCCTTTAATCTTGGAATCGACACCCATCACTTCCAGTTCATTCTTCGAATAGGCGCGGCCGAACTCGGCAGCAAACTGGAAATTCCAGTCGGGATGGCGAAACTTGGCATCCGCGTCTAATAAGGTGACGGCATCCAGAGCGACCAACTCTCCGTCGCTTTCGCGCGTCACGACCGGATTGACTTCCAAGTATTGCGCATCTTCATTATCGAAACAGGCAAACATTTTCCCGGCGAAATCCGCCACCTTCTTGATAAGTCCGCCCGTAAAGCCGGCGTCCTTCGCTAATTTTTCGAGCGCCTCAGTGGCTGGCTTGGCGCCGACCTCTACCGGCAATTTCTTCACACGGTCCCAATTGGACTCTACTTCGATCCCGCCGCAATTGGCCACAAGCACATCGGTGCCTTCACGGGTCGACTTGACCGCAACATAATATTCTTCCTTGTGGGCAATCATCTCGGAGACGATCACTTGCGACACCGTAATGCTTCCTACTTGCCTTCCCAGCATTTCCTTCGCTGCCGCCACGGCGCCGTTTAGATCTAGACCGACCTTGACAAGGCCGAGCTTGAAACGGGACCCTAACGCTTCATGGGCCTTCACCACAAGCTTAGCTTGCTTGAGCCATTCGTTGACTTCACCCAACTTGGTCAGCTCCTCAATCGACGACACGACAACATAGTTGGGAACAAGAATGCCCCATTTCTTCATCAGCCCCATTCCGGGACCTTCCAGTACCTTGGCCATGTGAACTGCTCCTTACGGTGAGGATCGTGGTCGAAAGAGTTGCTAACCTAGCGGATTTTCACACGAGACTCAATGCTCCAAAGGGACTAACGCGATCAGCCCAGAAGTCCTATGCCGAATTCGGGACACGGGATGAATTCCTGGGCCCCCTTAGGCATGTCACTTCCATGTCACTGTCAAAAGATCGGGGACGATGAAAGCTGAAAGCGTAATGAATTTGAAGGCGTGTCGTCAATCGGTAATTTGTGTAGTCGCAGAAACGTGGATGTCGGTCTCGTGGCTTAACAATCAATACAAATTCGCAATACAAATTCGCCAATACTCGACCCAGAACGGATGACTGTTCGGTGCATCTTGCGTTCTTTGAGTAGGAAGATGTGGCAATACTCAAAAAGATCCCCGCATCCAGGCGCTGTCGCAGGAATGGCGGCATGTTTCAAGAACAGTTAAGGGCGCTCGCATCAGGCGAGACGCCTTTGACCGTCGCACCTTCCGATACGATGCCGTTGCTGCTTGAAGAAACGCGCGGATGGAGGTCTTGCCTTCTTACGCTCTCACGACGTTTTGCCTGATACCGCTGAGAATGCGGCGTCCTCCACTATTGCCGGATGGAACTGCGTGGCAATGCCGAGCTGTTCGACATGCTCGTCAAGAATGCGAACGGATTAGCGATTTTTACACTCGATGCCGAAGGACGAGTTGCGAGCTGGAACGTATCGGCCGAGAAGCTGTTGGGATATCAAGAGCATGAAATCATCGGTCGATCGGCAGAGGTGTTTTTTACTGCCGAGGATCGAGCCAAGAAGGAACCTGAAAGAGAATATAAGACGGCGGCGGACGTAGGCCAGGCGAGCGATGACCGTTGGATCGTGCGGAAGGATCAGTCGCAGTTTTGGTGTAGCGGGTTAACCATTGCACTGAAAGATAGCGAGCTGCGTGGGTTCGGAAAAGTGATGCGTGATCAGACCGACATGAAAAACGCGCTGGATGAGGTCACCCGGCTGAACCAGAAGCTTCGAGACACCATAGAACAGTTGAACAAAAGCCAAAGCGACCTGCACGATAAGGTATTAGACCTGGAGAAGTTTGAAGACGCGGTAGTCGGTCGGGAACTGGAGATGATCAAGGTCAAGCGCCAACTCGCCGACACGCAGAAGGAGTTAGAGCGGATCCGAGGACGAAACGTTGACCAACGGCAAGGGTGACGGTGGCCTCAATGTAACACCCTTCTCCCTTCGCTGAGCCAATGCGATTCGGACGTGTGTCATTGCCTATAACTCCCCCTCGTTGAGACAGCGCCCGAGCCCCTGCTGTTCGGCAAAGTAGTAGGCATAGTGCAAAGCTGCGAAATTCGCGAGACGTTCTTCGGCTTCTTCACGCGTATCTCCTTGAATAACTTGGATCGCATGTCTCACCTTCAAAGCGTCCAGGAAATCCAGCAATGCATTTTTGTGATAGTGACCTAATCGTCCTCCTGCAATGCTCTGTTCGATCGTGCCTTCGACGACCAGACACCGATGCGGGAAGGCGAGCAGGCCTTCGAGGTTTCGCAGGAATCGCAAGCGCTCCGAGGAATTCGAGACCGTCAGATGGAGTTCTTCCACACGCTTACGCTCCACGCATAAGAGAGCCGGTGCTTCGGCAATACTGTAGTCGCCGGCCGGCAGTGTGTGCCGGATGGTTCCGGCTATTCGAACGAGACCATGAAAGTCGTAAGGATGTTGTTCATTGGTGTCGACCAGCACTTCAATGGCAGGCACTGTGATTTTAGGTTGATCTTCCCTGGAAAGAGCCAGGAGCGCTTGGGGCCCTCGCAACTCCTGGCGGCGCCGTAGGGTCGGTTGAGGGCGTGATGGAGCGGACGGAGAGGACGAACGGGTCGGTGGCGTGGGAGCAGGAGAGACCTGTGTGGCCGTATCGTACCGTGTCCGTGCCACGGGATCACTGAGGGTTTGATAGGCCTGGTTGATCAGTTGTGTTCGGACTTCCGCTTTACGGTGCAGCGTTGTTGAATGGGTAAAACGATCGGGATGCCAGACCTGCATTTGCTCCTGCCAGGCTTTTTTAATGTCCGCGTCCGTTGCCGTCGGCAAGAGTTCGAGCACCGTATAATAATTGACCTTTCGGTCTTCCCGCATGAGGCGCTCCTTTTCAGGCACAGTCAGATTCGGTGATGCCGAAATTAGCCCGAAGTCGGCGACAGGAGAAAATCGAAGTCGGCTCTCGTCAGCATCCCCTGCCCGGTGCTGCGCACAGTCCCTCGCATGACGGCCTCATAAAGTTCCAACTTCCGCTGCTTGAGCGCCATCATCTTTTCCTCGATGCTGTGACGCATGAGCAGCCGTACGATGGAGACCGTCCGCTGCTGTCCGATGCGGTGCGCGCGATCGGAGGCTTGGTTTTCCACTGCCGGATTCCACCAGGGATCGAGATGAAAGACGTAGGTCGCTTTGGTCAGATTCAGGCCCTGGCCTCCCGCCTTGAGACTCAAGAGAAACACGCCCGGCTGCTCGCCGCCCTGGAAGGCTTTCACGCGGGTTTTGCGCGCGGCCGGCGCCGTGGACCCGTCCAGCCGGTGGTACGAAAGGGCATGGCGATCGCACGCTTCCTGCACAAGATCCAGAAAGCCGGTGAACTGAGAGAAGACCAGGGCGCTGTGCCCTTCGTCCAACAACACCGACAGCTTCTCCATCAGAAAGTTCAGCTTGGGCGAAGATTCCTCTTCTCGTTTCGTCACAAGGCGAGGCGAGAGACAGACTTGGCGGAGCTTGAGAATGGCGGTGAGGGCGATGAGCTGCGCCTGGGCCAGGGTTTTTGTACGGTACGCCTCATCGATCGTGGAGCGGACCTGGGCCACTGTCTGTCGGTAGAGGGCTTGTTGCCGATCGGTCAAGTCGAGAAACACCTCGCTCTCGATCTTCGGCGGGAGGTCGTGGAGGATCTGCGCTTTCGTCCGCCTCAAGATGAAAGGCCGTGTCCGGCGGAGCAGGCGGTCCAGGGCTCCGCTCTGCACGCGTTTCAGTTCTGCCTTGAACTCATCATAGTCGCCGAGGAGACCCGGCAGGCACAGATCGATCACGGAGAAATACTCCCCGAGATGATTTTCGAGCGGGGTCCCGGTCACCGCGATGGTGAAATGACCCTGGAGACGACGGACCGCGCCGGTCGTGTCCGCGTGGATGTTTTTCACCGCCTGGGTCTCATCAAACACGATCACATGAAACGTCGCGCGCGCCAATACGTCGATGTGTCGCCGGACCAACCCATACGTGGTCAGGACCACCTCACCGTCCTCGGCTTCGATCGTCCGTTGACTGCCGCTATAGACGCGGACCTTTAAGGTCGGCGCGAATCGCGCGAGTTCCTGCTCCCAGTTGAACAGCAGGCTCGTCGGCACCACGACGAGATGCGGACCTCTCACATCTCCAGGCAGTTTGATCAGACCTTCCTCGATGGCCGCCAGCAGACAAATAACTTGAAGGGTTTTGCCCAATCCCATGTCGTCGGCTAAACAGGCGCCAAATCGGTGCTCGTAGAGAAACGCCAGCCAGCCGTATCCATCCTGCTGATACGGTCGCAGTATCGCCTGCAAGCCCCGTGGCAACGGCGGGCGCGTGATTCGCTTGAATCCCGCCAGTCGAGCCAGCACGGCCTCCTCTTCGGCCGGCAGCGACACGGTGATCCCTTGATTGCGCAGATCCAGCCAGTCCAGAATTTGCAATCGCGGTATGCGTACGATCTGCGCCGCCGCCCGAGGCGACGTAGTTTGAGAGGCGAGACCGACGATTGCACGCAAACGCTCCAGCGTCGAGTGATCCAGCACGCGAAGCCCGCGCTCCATCTCGATGACCCCACCCTGCTGCAGAGCGGTCCGCCACTCGGCTTCGTCCAACACCACGCCATCACACCGGATCTCCGGCCGGATTTCGAACCAGTCGATGGCAGTCCCCTCGCGCCCGGTGACATCTAAGGCTCCGCGCGCCACCTCGATGCCACAGTCCCAACGAGAGGTCTGGACCGGCTTATCGTGGTAAAGAAGTGGGATACCGGCCGCGGTCAGTTTTTCCAATAACAGGGGCAGTCGCTGGAACAACACCTTGGCGTCGATCACCATTTCGTCGCAGCGTTGCATACCGCGAAAGATTTCAGTCCCGAAGACTTCAGAGGGAATCCGATACAGCAACACTTCGCGGGGCTTGTCCACCGCCCGCAACTCCCAGCGCCCCTTCCGTATGCCGAGACGTAGGTCTTCACGGGAAAAGGCCGCCAAGGCGTTCCGCACGATCCACTGCGCCTCCTTCATAACCGAACGCGCTTTAAAGTCACCCTCATACAAGGCCACTTTGATACGCTGGTCCCGCTCCTTGGGATCTGTCACGGAGAGGAGCTTGAAGAAGGTCTCATACAGGACGGTCTTGCGTTTCCAGGCACGTAACGGAGCGGACAGCGCAGACGCCTGCTCCACATAGGGAAAGAATCCGAACACCGACGCGCTGGGCGCTGCGTTAAGATCGTCACAGCGGCATTCGGCTCGCAGCGTGTAGCCGCCGGTCGACATCTCGGCGGAAGCCGACGGAGGCACCAGCACCAGACGGTGCACCGGCGTCTCCGCTTTCGGCACAACACTCCGCCGAGAGAGCGCCTGCGTCTTTCCTTTCACCGACAGAATGAGGTCGCGCTCCACTTGATCGAGGTGTTTCAGGATGATGTCGATCTGCACGGCCTGGAATTTCTGCAACGGGCAAGTCACCGCCAGGTTCTCGCTTCGACTCTGCCATAAGCGCGCATCAGTCTGATCGGGTAAGAGCATCTCACGGACGTCCCCGCTGATTGTCCATTCGGGATTGAAGAACGGATGATGGAAATCCAACCCCCGTTGAAACGTGAGCCACACGTTCCATCCCTGCTCATCCTTCAGGCGCAGCAGTCGCGCGCCGTGCACGTCTACCACGAAGGACCGAAAGCGTACGAAGCGCTCCAATTCAATGCCGTCCGCCAAACAGACCACTCGCACCGTGACCTGCTCCTCGGTCGCGTCCAGCACGGTCTTGCACAGGCATGCGGCTGACGGCTGCCATCGAAGCGCGATCCTTTCCTGACCTGTTTCAAGGATCAATGGATACGTAGTTCTAGCCTGACGCAGATATCGGAGCAGCGGATCTTCGCCATATCCGGGGATGAATCGAGAAGCATTGAGCAGGGGAACCAATTCGGGCGGCACAGCCCCCGACGGGCTCCATCCAAAGGACCAGTCGACCTTCATTCCATCGCGACGGAGAAAGAGCGAGGGCTCGTGGCGCCGTGCATCGATGACGATTTCAAAGCCGGTCTTCAGAACCATCGCTTCACGTGGCTGAGCATGCAATTGCGCGTTGCCCAGCAGTTCGGTTCTGAGGGACTCACGCGATTGTGCGATGGCCCACGGGAGTCGAAACGCGTCAGGCGACAACAAATTCTTAGTGGTGAAGCAGGCGCAGAGAACATGCTTGCAGAGCCGGTCCGGCTCCCAGGCGGGACAGTCACACGTTGCGGCAAGAAAACCGCCGTCCAGGGAGAAGCTTACGGCATAGGGGTGATTCCTCTGTCCCTGTACCGACGCGGTTACTATCGAGCGGTTTGTGTTCCAGACATAGTGGTGAAGCCGCTGTTGGCGGTAGTAGTCGTATCCGCGGATGACGGATTCCTTCGGAGCGATGGTATAGAAGTCATTGGGGGAAAGGGCATGAAAGGCGGCGAGAAGCGCTGACGGTTCTGGGCCGTGAGAAGGCGCTACGGGCGCAGCCGGCGGTATGGGGAGCAGGGTCTTCTTGCGCATGGGGAACCACTATAGCGAGAGGGGCAAGGCGCTTCAACCCGCCGGAATGTCTGGCGCTGATAAGCATCCCCCATGCGCTCAGGCACTTGTCAACGTGAAACACGAGGACGTTCCCCGATTCGTTCAGCTGACCCTAACCATGAACAGTTCTGCTGAATCCGATCTGCGGCTGGAAGTTCAAGAAGGCTTCTGATAAATTCGGCTGCGATTGTTTGGATCAACCCTCTTGTCACTGCTGAGAGCCCGGTAACATAGTCGGCAATTCCTAAACGAGACCTTCAACACAACATTAAGAAAGCGCGCTGACACCCGGTGCCACGCGACAAGCGCTTTCGGAAAGTCCCATTGGATACACCCATCGTTTCCCCAGCAGCGCAATCCGTTTTAGATGCGACTCTCAAGATCGTTCATCTCATCGCCAAGGAACTGAGCGTTGGGCCCCATCAAGTGGCGGCTGCGGTGGCGCTGCTCGACGAGGGATCGACCGTGCCTTTCATCGCGCGCTATCGCAAGGAGGTCACCGGCAACCTGGACGATACGCAGTTACGGACGCTGGAAGAACGCCTGCTGTATGTGCGCGAACTGGAAGAGCGGCGTGCGGCGATCATAACGTCCATCGAGGAGCAGGGCAAACTTACCGACGTGCTGCGCGCCGCCATCGAGGCCGCTGCCACGAAGCAAACGCTGGAAGACCTCTATCTGCCCTTCAAGCCTAAGCGCCGCACGCGCGCGCAGATCGCACGCGAGGCCGGTCTTGAACCGTTGGCTGATGCGCTGCTCGGCAATCCGACGCTCGATCCGCACACGGAAGCGGCGAAGTATGTGAAGGTACAGGCGGCCGCCAACGGGGTCGAAGCCGTCAACGTGCCCGACGCGAAAGCTGCACTCGAAGGCGCGCGCGACATTCTCGTCGAACGTTTTGCCGAGACGGCGGAACTGCTCGCCAAATTGCGTACCCGCCTGTGGGAGCAGGGAATCATCAGCTCCAAGGTGATGAAAGGCAAAGAGGCAGCGGAGGAAGAAAAGTTCCGCGATTACTATGATTACTCCGAGACCATCCGGACCATTCCGTCGCATCGCGCGCTGGCGCTCTTCCGCGGCCGCAGCATGGGCGTGTTGACGATCGAACTCGGCTTGGGCGATCCACTCGAAGCTGCCGTGCCGCATCCATGCGTCTCAATGATCGCCGCACATTTTGGGATACAAGACCAGAGCCGCGCTGCCGACAAGTGGCTGGCCGATGTGTGCCTCTGGACCTGGCGCATCAAGGCGCACCCACATCTCAGCGCGGAGCTGCTGACACAAGTCCGCGAGGAGGCGGAAACCGAGGCGATTAAAATCTTCGGTCGCAATCTGCATGAGCTGCTGTTGGCAGCGCCTGCCGGGCCCAAGGCTGTACTCGGCCTCGATCCCGGCATCCGCACAGGCTGCAAAGTCGCGGTGGTCGATGCCACCGGCAAGCTGCTGGAGACCGCCACCATCTACCCGCACCAGCCGCGCAATGATTGGCAGGGATCGCTGGCGACGCTGGCTCAGCTCGTCTTGCAGCATGGCGTCGAACTGATCTCGATCGGAAACGGCACCGCCAGCCGCGAAACGGACAAGCTCGCCGCCGAGGTGATCAAGCTGGTCACCGCCAGGAAACCGGAACAGACGCTGACCAAGATCGTCGTCAGCGAAGCCGGTGCGTCGGTCTATTCGGCATCGGCCTTCGCCTCGGCGGAATTCCCCGAGCTGGACGTGAGCCTGCGCGGCGCCGTCTCCATCGCGCGCCGGCTGCAGGACCCGCTGGCCGAGCTGGTGAAGAT
>DATEPO010000247.1:0-2193 GCA_035273145.1 Nitrospiraceae bacterium | reverse complement strand
AGAATGATCAATCACGTCGGCGAGTACACACCGGGAGCCGGTTTCGAGCCGATCCACTGGGAACGTCATATGACCGTGCTCAGATGAGAGCCGGCACTCGCGTTCTGAGGCTCCATCGGCGACAGCAAGGAGGACTAGGCTGAGGATAAGGCTGAAATGAAGGAGAGGAAAAGCAATACGTGCGGAATTGAAGTTCATGGATAGTCGTCAACCGATATCGTAATCACGGAGGGGAAAAGGTGTTGTCGGTCATGACGCCGGCGGGCTTCTTGAAGGAGCATCGCCAGGTCCGGCGTCACAGGTCCTTCGTAGCTGACCCGTCCATTGGTGACCACCGTGAGAGGCTTCTCGAGATCAATCAAGTCCTGATTGAAAAAGAGACTATACCGCCTCACTCGCTCGGCACGGACCTCAATACGATTCGGGCCGGTAATCTCGGCCTCCAACTTCGCGTAGATGCGATTCTTAATCATGTCATCCCGTCGGTCGATAAGATTCTCGCTGAACGCCGCGATACGGTCCGTCGCGTCGATGCGCGCCCAGGCAAATGGAGATAAGTGAGTCGCGTCGCGTACGACCGTGATTGTTTTCGGTAAAGGGCCGCGGCGATGCGCGTCGAACCACGCCACCAGATCGGGGAGTTCTTCGCGAGGGAAGTAGTGACCTCCAGCGACGGGATGGGTGCGATCATGCTCACGGTACGTGAAAGGGTACCCGAGTCGGGTCAGTTCTTGTGCGATCGTCCGACTGAGCTCGACCGGCATGACTTGATCCTGCGTCCCGTGAATGACATAGACGGGGGTATGTCGAAGATTCTCGAGAAACGGCAGGAGCACATCATCCAGTCCGCCGGCCATCGGCGCGAGCCCGGCAAAGAGCGGCGCGTAGTGGCTGCCGATCAGATAGACGCCAATGCCTCCGTTCGACATGCCGGTCAGAAATACACGATCCGGATCGATGTGATAGCGAAACTGCACCGCATGAAGCGTCGCCAGGACGACATCCGCCGCCTCGCGGGTCCACCAGTTCCCTTGTGGCAACGTCGGGCACGCGAGGATGTATTTCTCGCCTAACCGAGTCTGCCAGCGTTCGAGATAGGCATCACCGGTAAACCCTGCGCCATGCAGGCAGATCACCAGCGCATAGGATTGAGACGACTCATAGTTGAGCGGGACATACAGCCCGTAGCGAAATGTCCGCCCGCGCACAGCGACTGGGACGCCGGGCTGAAGACCGACCGGTTGAGGGGTAAAGACTTTCCCTTTCCGAAGCGTCGATTCGACTGTCGACAAATCCGCTTGAGGATCCTTGAGAATATCCGCCAGGAGCACACGTGCTTTGTCTCCATCCGACGTATCCACATATTCATTGACGAGGGCCGCAAGCGAGACCGGCTCACTCTCCAACGCAACCGACGTTCCTGCATCGAGAGTCGAGAGGCAGATGAGGAAGAGACAGTTTGCCCAAAGCAAGCGCCGCCCTTGTCCATGAGGAGACGGACGATACCGAACAGGCCGAGAAGGAATTAGGAGGTGAACGCTATCGTGGCGGAGCGTAGACGTACGATGCACGCGAGCACGCTACCACCTTTACTGAAATCTTGTCAAAAGAATCGGCGCTGACATCATCGGGCGACGGCCGGCGCACGCTGCTCCAGTCGAGACGGCGTAGTTGTGGTTCTGACCACTTGGCATGGAAGCGACGCCATTGGGCCGGTGTGATCGACAGAAACGCGTCCACGACCACTGGATCGAAATGCCTGCCTTGCTGAGAACGGACGTAGGTCCAGGCCTCCGACACACTCAGCGCCCGACAGTACGAACGATCGGCTGCCGTCAGCATGTCAAAGCAATCGGCCACGGCACAAATCTTTGCACCGAGTGGGATGTCATCGCCTTCCAACCGGTGCGGATACCCGGTGCCGTCGAAGCGCTCATGATGGGCTAAGACGATGGCGGCCACCTCCGTCAATGCAACGTTCGAGCTGAGCATCGCATAGCCTGTCACGGCATGGCTGCGCATGACCTTCCACTCCGCTTCTTCGAGAAGCCCCGACTTCTTGAGAAGCCGCTCCGGGATATGAACCTTCCCGATGTCGTGAAGGAAGACACCTCGCTCAAGCGTAAGCAATAGGTCCTGGGGCAACCCCAAGCAGCGGCCCAAGATCAATGCAATGCTCGCCGTCCTTTGGCA
>DATEPO010000246.1:0-9218 GCA_035273145.1 Nitrospiraceae bacterium | reverse complement strand
CGCAGCAAACGATTGCAGCCACACGAATATGAGCAGGCGACCTTTACGATTTCCAATCTCGGAATGTTTGCCGTGGAGAATTTCATTGCCGTGTTGGTGCCTCCGGAAGCCGCGGCGTTGGCAGTCGGCTCGATCCGCGATGTCCCGATCGTTGAGAACGGTACGGTGAAAATCGGCCGGCGCATGAAGGTGACGTTATCGTGCGATCATCGCGCGCTTGATGGCATGCAAGCCGCCAAGTTCCTGCAAGAGTTTAAAGCGATTCTAGAAACTCCTCTTCAACTGGTCGTGGGAGATGAACGACGATGAGTTTTGTGCCACTCCATGATATTCGCTCGGCGGTGCACCCGCCGTCTCAAGATGCCTTTCTTCGATCGGACGAACGGAAGGGACATCTGCCGTCATGGTTCAAGGTGAAGATTCGGCAAGGGCCCGACTACAAGGACATTCGCAGCACGATGGATCGACTTGGCCTCCACACGATTTGCGAAGAAGCGCGTTGTCCCAATGTCTGGGAGTGTTGGAATGCCCGCACCGCCACCTTTTTAATTTTGGGCGATATCTGCACGCGCCGTTGTCATTATTGCGCGGTGACGACCGGCCGTCCGGTTGCTTTGGATCGAGAGGAGCCGTTGCGTGTGGCCCAAGCCGTGCAGGCTCTTGGGCTTCGCCATGTGGTGATTACCTCCGTGAATCGCGATGAGTTGGACGATGGGGGCGCTGAAGTGTTTGCCGAAACCATTCGGCAAATTCGGCATGTGCTTGCCACGTGTACGATCGAAGTCCTCATTCCAGACTTCGAAGGCAATACCGAGGCGTTAGAAGCGGTTCTAAAAGAACGGCCTGAGATTCTCAATCACAACATTGAGACGGTCCGGCGCCTCTTTCCTTCTATCAGACCGCAAGGCAAATATGATCGCTCTCTCGAACTCCTGAGCCGCGCGAAACGTCTCCGTGCACGGACGAAATCCGGTCTGATCGTCGGCATGGGCGAAACGGTCGATGAAGTACGTGAAGTGATGCATGACCTCCGCGCGGCCGATTGCGATATCATGACCATCGGACAATACCTCCAGCCCACTACACAACATCTCCCGGTGGACCGCTTCTACCATCCGGACGAATTCGCAGTATTGAAAGAGGAAGGCATGGCCCTCGGCTTTTCTCACGTCGAATCAGGGCCACTCGTCCGTAGTTCCTATCATGCCGCAGAGCAAGCCTCTTAGCCCTGCCGATCCCTTCAGTTTTAGTTTTGTGATTCGACTTAGATGAATGCTACTATGCGGCATGACTGCAAGCCTGTTCCCGGCATCGCGACACCTCGAGGATATCGTTGACGATGGCTATGATGTCAAACCGCTGCAGTATCTCAACGGCGGATGGTATGTCTTCAAGAGTCATCCGGTCATCTTCTGCGCTGTTGCGCTTTTGCTTGGGCTGGTCAATGAGGCGTTGAGCCGCCTGTGGCCCGCTCCATTGTCTTCCGGCTCGTTGCGGACTGAATTGTTCCACACGCTGCCGATCGAAATGGCGCGCTTGTGTCTCTTCCATGGAGTGGAAGCGATTCTCTTAACCGCCATTGCGGCCATGGCTTGGCAGCGCCTGGAGAATCACTCCCTCTCGCCCATGCCGTTTTTGAAGGATTGGCGGTTGTTGGGACTCATCTTCGCCTGTGCCACAGTGATCACAGTCATGGCATGGACGCCGGTTATATTTGTGACCAGTCTTCCGTCCATTGGTGGCGCGATGGCTGCTCGCATCACGCTGCCTCTCATCCTTGTCCTGAGCCTCATCGGCCTGATCCTGTTCCTCTATCTGATGGTGTCATACACCTTCTCGTATCTGATCCTGTTGGATCGACAGGACGGAATCTGGAATGCCTTGGAAGGAAGCCGGCGCGTCGTCAATCGGCATTGGTGGAAAGTCGCTGCCTTCTTCATTGTGCTTATGTTCTTGAATGTGGAAACCTATTGCCTGGTCGGCTCAGCCTTGGAAATCCTCTCTCCCGGTTTGGGTTTCAACTGGATGTGCATGAGCGATATGAACGGCGGTCAAGGGGCGTTCGTGCTCCTTCTGCTCACCGCGCTGGGCAGGGCCGTCTCGGGCTGCGTCCTGGCCGTGGCCTATGCGGATATCTATGGCAAGCCTAACGCCATCGAATGATTCCTAGCCCCTTGCTTCAATTGACTCTCTCTAGACCCGCCCATATAATGACCTGATCGCTTCGTTTGTGGTGTGCCCACTGCTCAATGGCCACGTTTTCCAAGGATAATTTGACTCAAAAATTCCACGCACTGGCCGTGGGTTTGCGCCATGCGTTTGCCGTGACACCGGATAGACAACCGCTCTCCGCTGACGATGTGGCGCTCCTTGAACGAGTGGCCGATGGGGTGATCCGTCGCCGCATGTCGGCGCCGACGCTCTTGTTTTTGGAGTCAATGGGTCCAATGAATTTCCTTGGCAGCCAAGGGCTGCACTTCTTCTCGCCACTGCTCGACGTGGTGTTTCCTCAGCGCGATATCGAGCGAGTTGCCCTGCTCCTTGAGCGGCGAGAGACACTCGCACGCCTGGCAGCCATTATCGAAAGCCGGGCAGACGCACAGCAGGCCGCGAATCAGCGATGACGCCTGCCACATCTTCCGACCAGCCGCTTCAAACCATTATTGCCACCGACTGCGGTAGTACGACTACCAAAGCCATTCTCATTGAAAAAACGGCCGACGGCTATCGTCAGACCTACCGCGGCGAAGCGCCGACTACGGTCGAGGCGCCGTTCGAAGATGTGACGCGCGGCGTGCTGAATGCCATCGCTGAAGTGGAAGAACTCTCCGGCCGGAAAATCCTCGATGGCGAAAAGATTATCACACCAAGCGGGGCAGGCGGCGATGCCAAGACCGGCGTGGATATTTATATCTCTACGAGCAGCGCGGGCGGTGGATTACAAATGATGGTGGCCGGTGCCGTACAAAGCATGACCGGCGAAAGCGCCCAGCGGTGCGCGTTAGGCGCAGGCGCGATCGTCATGGATGTTCTCGCTTCTAACGACGGGCGGTTGCCACATGAGAAGATCGAGCGCATTCGATCTCTTCGCCCGGACATGATCTTGCTGTCCGGTGGGACAGACGGGGGAACTGTCACCCATGTTGTCGAGATGGCCGAATACATAGCGGCGGCTGACCCTCGGCCGCGGCTGGGCATGAGTTATAACTTACCGTTGATCTATGCCGGCAATAAAGATGTGCGGCCACGGATTCAAGAAATCCTCGGGGAGAAGACCGCGCTCACGATTACCGACAACATTCGTCCCGTGTTAGAGCGGGAGAATCTTGCGCCGGCGCGCAATAAAATCCATGATTTGTTTCTGGAGCATGTCATGGCGCAGGCGCCGGGATACAAGAAACTGATCTCGTGGGCCGGGGCTCCGATCATTCCCACCCCTGCTGCCGTCGGCATGATCATGGAGAGTCTCGCCCGTCGCGACGGCATCAATCTCATCGGCGTCGATATTGGCGGCGCCACCACTGACGTGTTTTCGGTCTTTAATGGCGTGTTCAATCGGACGGTCAGCGCGAACCTGGGCATGTCGTACAGCATTTCAAACGTGCTGACGGAAGCCGGGTTGCCGAATATCATGCGGTGGGTCCCGTTCTCGATTGAAGAGCAGACGCTCCGCAACCGGATCAAAAACAAAATGATCCGACCCACGACGATTCCTCAGACGCTGGACGAACTGCAAATCGAGCATGCGATCTCACGGGAAGCCTTGCGTCTGGCGCTGGACCACCACAAATCATTGGCGACCGGCTTGAAGGGTGTTCAGCAGGAACGGACGATCTCCGATATTTTCGAGCAGAAGGGCTCGGGCGCCACGCTCATCGACATGTTGAAATTAGATTTGATTGTGGGCAGCGGCGGAATCTTGTCCCATGCGCCGCGTCGGGTGCAATCGATGTTGATGATGGTCGATGCGTATCAGCCATTGGGCGTGACGACGCTTGCCGTCGACAGCATTTTTATGATGCCGCACCTCGGTGTCTTATCGACGGTCAATGAGCAGGCTGCCACGGAGGTATTCGTCAAAGATTGCCTTGTCTATCTTGGGACGTGTGTTGCGCCGATCGGGCAAGGCAAAGAGGGCGAGCGCTGCGTGGAGTACACCATCACGTTCGAACGAAACCGAGGACCAGAGAGCGGGGCACTTGCGTTTGGAGAATTGCGTCTGATTCCATTGGCGTTGCATGAGCAGGCCACAATCGAATTACGTCCCGCAAAGGGCCTCGACGTGGGTGAAGGGAAGGGCAACCCGAGCACTCGCCCCATCAAAGGCGGCGTCGTCGGCCTCCTTTTGGATGGTCGCGGACGCCCATTGCAATTGCCCGCAGATCAACAGACCCGTGTCGCAGCACTGACGCGGTGGTATAAAGCGGTGGAGCTCTATCCGAAGTGAGTGTGAAATTTACAAAGCATTTGCAGGCTGCTCAAAAAGGCCTTCCAGCAAGGCCGCAGGGAGCTTGGACCCCGGAACGTACGAGTTGGTACGTGAGGAGTCCAAGCGACCGAGAACGCAGCTGGAGGACTTTTTCAGCAGCCTGATATGGGACATTCCTACACACCGGGCCTCACCGTCACCGAACGCACGGTCATTCGCAAACGGCGTCTGCTCCCGATTCCCGGCACAGTTCTGGTCCAAGCGGGCGACAAGGTTCATTCGGAAACGGTGCTGGCGCGAACCGAATTGCCGGGCAAGGTGCATGCGTTGAACGTGGCTAATCTGTTAGGGGCCGCCCCCGACGAGATCAACGACTACCTCGTCAAGAAAACAGGCGAGGCGATTCGGCGCGATGAGGTCGTGGCGGAGAACAAACCTATCATCAAGTGGTTCAAGACAGAAGTTCGTTCGCCGATTAACGGCACCATCGACTCGGTTTCGACGGTCACGGGGCAAGTGCTGCTGCGTGAACCGCCGCGATGCTTGGAGCTGCTCGGATACCTGGACGGTCAGGTCGTCGACGTCCATCCTGGGCAAGGCGTGACGATCGAGACGTCGTGTACCTTGATTCAAGGCATTTTTGGAATCGGCGGAGAGACCTGGGGTGAGCTGATGATGGCTGCCGAAGCGCCGGATGAAATTTTGGCTCCGGCAAAGCTGGCGCCGTCCATGAAAGGCAAGATCGTCGTCGGTGGCGCATTTTTAGGCGCGGACACGATGAAGCGTGCGCGCGAATGCGGCGTCGCTGCCTTGGTCATCGGAGGCATTCACGATAAAGATCTACGCGAATTATTAGGGTACGATCTTGGCGTGGCGATTACCGGCACGGAACGTGTCGGGTTTACCTTAGTAATTACGGAAGGATTCGGCACAATTCCGATGGCCGCGAAAACCTTTAAGCTGTTACAGGCGCATGCAGGACAGAAAGCGTCGATCTCGGGGGCCACTCAAATTCGAGCCGGCGTGATTCGGCCTGAGATTATTATCGCGCGGACAAATCAAACGGCCGGTTCTCAGCCAACCATCGGTGGAAGAGAGGAAGCCGGGCCGACGGGTCTCAAGATCGGCGACCACGTCCGTATTATCCGAGATCCACTCTTCGGGCGCCTGGGGCAGGTCACTGCATTGCGGCCGGAGTTGACGAAGATTGAGACCGAAAGCGAGGTCCGTGTGCTCGAAGTGCAATTTGCGGACAAGGCCATTGCGACCATTCCTCGGGCGAACGTAGAAATTATCGAAGGGTGAACGTTCTGGAGCATGTGTTGCCTCATGTGCTGATTCGATTGCCACGTTATGTCATCGCGGCGTGTGTCGTCCTCATCGTCCCTTCGATCGCCTTCGCGCAGCAGCCGTTGCAACCGCCGCAATCCGTACGCGCGGTCGATACTCCGAGCGATGCGGGCGGGGCGATCACACTTGTCTGGTCCGCCTCATCCTACGATGGACCAGGGGTGCGCTATGAAATTCGGATGGCGAATGGCGAGTCGAATGGAACAGCGGGGAGCAATGGCGCGAAAGTTATCGCTGACTTTCCCTCAGACACCCATTATATGCGTGACGCGAAGTTGCCCTGGTGGACGCGACCGGTCGATCAACACGATCACTACTATGTCCTGAGGTCGGGCAAGGGCATCGAGCTGAAGAACGGTACAACCTACCTGTTCACGGTCTCGGCGGTGAGAGGAGAGCAACGCGCGGATGCGCCTATCGTACACGCCGTTCCGGAACCGAACTGGGTGAATTGGAATTCGATGAACAATCTCCTGGTCGTACTGCTGTTCGGCGGCGTCGTCGTAGGATCCATCTATGCGGCGCGGCGGCACGAGATCTTCTTGCGGCGTATTCCGGGATTAGATGCGGTGGATGAGGCGATCGGCCGCGCAACAGAATTGGGGAAACCCATCCTGTTTCTCACGGGCGCAGGAGACATGAGCGAGCCTTCCACACTGGCTGCCGCGGTCATCCTCGGGCGTGTGGCGAAGCGAGTGGCGTCCTACGAAACCGATCTGCTGGTTCCGCATCGAGATCCAATTGTCATGGCGGTCTGCCAAGAGATTACCAAACAGGCGTATCTTGAAGCCGGAAAGCCGGATGTCTTTAAAGAGGACTCGAATTTTTTCATTACGACGGATCAGTTCAGCTATACGGCCTCGGTCGACGGTCTGATGTTGCGGAAGCAACCGGCAGCAAACTTTTTCATGGGATCGTACTTTGCGGAGGCGCTCTTGTTGACTGAAACCGGCGCGAGCACGGGCGCGATCCAAATCGCCGGCACAGATTCCGACCATCAACTGCCGTTCTTTGTCACGACGTGCGACTACACGTTGATCGGTGAAGAACTGTATGCGGCCAGCGCCTATCTCTCCCGTGAGCCGGTCCAGGTAGGGACACTGCGTGGCCAAGATATCGGCAAAGGGATTGTCCTCGGGATGATTGTAACCGGCACGCTGCTTGCCACGGCGGGTGTCATGCTTGGCGTTGAATGGCCTGCGTTCGTACTGGATCTGTTGAAGGATCTCAAATGAATTTTCTCCGACGTCAACTGCCGTTGATGGTGACATTCGTGATGGGCATTGTCTTCATCGCGCAATATTACATTCCCCATCCGGCTTCTGAAGAACTGCTGACCACCGTGAATAAGTGGCTTCAGATCATTGGCGGCTTTGCCTTGATTCTTGGCGTCACCAGTTTGTTCCATCAACACGCCGTCAAGATTCGTCGAAAAGAACCGGGATGGGGTTATAGTTTCGTCCTGTATGCCGGCATGCTCGGCACCATCGCGGTAGGCTTGTGGGTCAACGGCAAAGAATCGATCAACGGCGGTATGACGGCGTTTGGATGGATCTATTCCTACACCATGGTCCCGCTGCAAGGTACGATGTTCGCCATTTTGGCGTTCTTCATCGCGTCTGCGGCGTATCGGTCGTTTCGAGCAAGAAGTCGAGAAGCCGCGGTCCTGCTGATTGCGGCCATCATCGTGATGATGGGTCGGGTGCCGCTCGGCGAATATCTCATGCCGATAACCGGCGATATCACACAATGGATTCTCAACGTTCTGAACGCTTCCGTCCGTCGAGCCATTCTGATCGGGGTCAGTTTGGGCGCGGTCGCGCTCTCGCTGAAGATTATCTTTGGGATGGAGAGATCGTATCTTGGCGGCGGCAAAGAATAACGCTTTCAGGATGCTGAAAATGGTCCCCAACTTTGTTCTCGGCTCGAAAAAATCCTCAACGTACCCCAGAGGGTACGCCTGCGGTTTTGTCTCGCCTGCGGCCGCGTTGGATGACCATTTTGAGCATCCTAACCATGCCATGTACTCAGGAGAGAGGACGCTGTGAGCTTCGCCGAGCGGATGTTGCGCATCGATCGCCGGATTATCTTTTTGCTGATCGGCGTCTGTACGTTGATTCCTTTGCTGTACCCGGTGGGGTTGGCGATCAAGGTGTCGTCGGAGGTGCGCGGGGTCTACGATTATATCGAAGCCCTACCCGAAGGGTCGGTGTTCTTACTATCACTGGATTTCGATCCCGCATCGAAACCGGAGCTGTACCCACAGGCCATCGCGCTGCTGCGCCATGCGTTTAAGAAAAACCTGCGTGTGATCGGAATGACGCTGTGGGTATCCGGCACCGGCATGGCGGATCAGGTCGTGACGCAGGTGGCGAAGGAAATGGGCAAGGTCAGCGGCAGGGACTATGTCTTTCTGGGATGGAGCCCGGGCGTGAGTTCGTTGATTATCTCGATGGGGCAAGATCTCTACAAAGCGTTTCCCAGCGACTACTATGGCAACGCGACGAAGGATTTGGCCGTTCTCAACGGCGTACTGACCTTGCGCGACGTGAATTATGTGGTCAGCCTGGCCGCCGGGACCGCCGGAATCGAAACGTGGTACGTCTTCGGCAAGGACAAATATCGGTTTGAATTAGGCGGCGGATGCACGGGCGTGATTGCGCCGGGTCTTTATCCGTTGTTACGCAGCGGACAGATCAACGGCCTGATCGGCGGGCTGCGCGGCGCGGCGGAGTATGAAGTGTTGATCGGTCAGAAAGGGCGCGCGGTGGCCGGGATGGATGCGCAGTCCGCGACACATTTCGCGATCATCGGCCTGGTGATCCTCTGCAACCTCTTTTATTTTTCTATCAGGACATCGAGAATCAGGGGCCGACATTCATCATGATGCAGACGCGGTCACGGCAGTATTGCGGGATGCTCAAAAAGGTCTTCTATTACACCCGCCCACTTCAGGCTCGCCAAGACTCGCCCCTTCCCGAGCAAGGCCGCCAGGTAAAAAAAGCAACCGCACGCGTACGTGCCTCGCATGTTGAGGATGTGTGCGAGCCGAGAACGCACTCCGGGAAAGGACGTGTCTCGGCACGCCTGGAGCAGGGTCGGTATGACAGCGCTTTTTTCAGCTTCCCGCTGGAGGGTGAGGCATGAGCTTCCAGATGATCCTCGGCGCGTGGGTCGCGACCGGCCTTACGCTGTTCATCTTCACCTTCCTATATAAGGACAATCCACTGTTCAAGCTGGCGGAACATTTGTACGTCGGCATTTCGGTCGGCTACACGATCGTCAAAGCATATGACACGGTCGTCCTGCGGCTCATTTACGAGCCGATGGTCAAGCAGGGGGATTGGTCCCTGCTGTTCCCGCTCGGCATCGGTCTGTTGATGTTGGCGCGGTACGTACCGAAGGCCTCCTGGCTGTCTCGCATCGCCTTTGCCTTTGT